>CAYGNU010000145.1:0-3524 GCA_964351175.1 uncultured Roseivirgaceae bacterium
CCAAGGTTGTTCCCGGTGCAATATCGCCATACCCAACAGTGGTTAGTGTTACAACAGCCCAATAAATACTTCTGGGTATACTCGTAAAACCATTTTCACCACCTTCTATGAGGTACATAATAGTGCCAAGAATAACCGTTAGTGAGAAGACAGCACCAATGAAAACTATGATTTTTGCCCTGCTAGATTTTAATGCAGACATCAGTGAAGAAGCCTCGCCTAAGTAACGTACCATTTTAAGCACTCTAAAGACCCTTAATAGTCTTATACTTCTAATTATAAGTAGTGAATGAGCTCCAGATATCACAAGACCAATAAAAGTGGGAAGTATTGATAGAAGGTCTATAATGCCAAAAAAGCTTTTGACATACTTTAAAGGTTTTTCAGATACAAATAAACGAGCTATATACTCTATTGAAAATAAAATGGTAAAGATCCATTCGAACGTATAGAGTAGATCACCATAATTGATTTTAATATCAGCAACACTTTCCAGCATCACAGCAAATACACTAAGCAATATGGCTATGAGTAATACAACATCGAATACCTTACCCCAAAAGGTGTCCGCTTCAAAAATTATGATGTATAACCTTTGTTTTAAAGTACTTTCAGATGATTTTGTATTAGTCATGATTGCTAATATAACTTGAGTTGGACACAATCTAGGTTTGTCATGCCGGAAAAATCAGCTTTAACTTTTAAAAAGATGATTTTATCCGGTATCTCATGTGCTTCATAAGGAGATCCCGGATAATTTTATCCCTTTAGGAAATGTAGGAATAAAATTTCCGGGAAGACGTAATGTGCATAACGCTTCTCTAACTCACGATTAGGAACAAACCTAAGCTGAAAATTATTTAGACTCAAAATGATTTTCATGTTATAAATAGATGTAACTTTTCTTAAACACGTCATAATATGTGCAGATTATTAGCTTATTTGGGACAACCTATCCTCATGGATAAGTTCCTCTATGAACCTGAAAACTCTATGATCAAACAGAGTTTCAATGCAAAAGAAATTGAAGAGCCATTAAATGGTGATGGATTTGGCGTTGGTTGGTATACGCCAGATATTGCTGATGACCCGGCCATATTTGTATCAGTTTATCCAGCGTGGAATAATCGTAACTTACGTTATCTCGCACCTAAGATCAGATCAAAATGCTTGGTGGCGCATGTGAGAGCCGCCAGTGTAGGTGATGTGTCTGAATCAAACTGTCATCCCTTTCATTATAAGAACTACTTGATGGCTCATAATGGGGGTATAGAAAATTTTGAAAGAATTAAAAGGGCATTAATGGAATTACTTAATGATGAGCTTTATTTGTGGGTAAAGGGTCAGACGGATTCTGAACATCTCTTTGCACTATTTCTCAACTACTTGCAAAAAAAGAAGTCAGATTTCACAGCCGATGACGTAGCCGATAGCTTTCAGGAAATGATTGATACTATGAATATGCTTATGAAGGAACATGGGATAGAAGAAGAAGCGTATTTGAATATGGTTTTTGTCGATGGTGAACGTATGGTTGGTCTTAGATATGTATCAGATCCTGCAGCCATACCACTTTCCTTATATTATTCTGAAGGAAGCAGATATGTTTGTGAGGACGGTGCTTGTCATATGATTCCCACTGAAGGCGATGACCATTCGGTAATGATTGTATCTGAGAAATTGACAGAGTTTGCAGAAGATTGGAGGCCCATACCTGTTAATCACATGTTGTTAGTCTATAAAGATTTGTCTATTAAACTTAGAAAAATAGAAAGTTAGTCTTGCGTAACACTATCTTTGTTTAAAATTTATAATTATGTCTTTCGCTTCCTTAGGAATTTCAAAACCATTTATACAAGCTCTTGACGAGCTTAAGATCAAAAAACCGTCACAAGTTCAGGAACAATCCATTCCTTTTCTACTGACCCAAGGAACCGATTTTATTGCCCAGGCACCCACCGGAACCGGAAAAACAGCTGCATATGGACTTCCTCTACTTCAAAAAATAAACCCGCAGTCACCAAACATTCAAGCGTTGATATTAGCGCCTACAAGAGAATTAGGGCAGCAAGTGGCTAAACAACTTTTTAAATTCACTAAATACTCTGAGAAAATCTTTACTGAAGCAGTTTATGGAGGAGCCAAAATTGAAGCTCAAATCTCGGCTCTAAAAAGGCCTACCCAGATTATTGTAGCTACTCCTGGTAGATTAGTAGACCTTCTTCAAAAGAACGCCTTAGATCTATCTTTTGTAAAAACTGTTGTGCTGGATGAAGCCGATGAGATGCTAAGTATGGGTTTTAAGAAAGAGTTGACCCGAATTTTAAAGCATACCAGTGGAAAGACCAATACTTGGTTGTTTTCTGCCACTATGCCGCCTGATATCAAAGCGATTATTAAAGATTATATGGCACCAGATGCTTACAGGGTAACCATAGGTACAGATAGACTCAATAAAGATATCTCTCATCAGTATACTATTACAATGGCCGAAGACAAGCTAGACACTTTAGTGAAATTCTTAAAAGAATCTGGTGAAGATAGAGGCATGGTCTTTTGTAAAACAAAAGTAGCTGCAAAGACCTTAGGTAAACAACTGATCACCAAAAACATTTCCGCTGAAGCCATTCATGGTGATTTATTGCAAAAGGAGCGTGATAAAATTATGAGAGCTTTTAAAAATGAGAGCCTACAATTTTTGATTGCCACTGACATAGCTGCCAGAGGAATAGATGTCAAAGACCTAGCCTTTGTTGCTCATTATGAATTGCCTGATCAGATAGAATATTATATTCATCGTAGTGGAAGAACTGGAAGAGCAGGAAACAAAGGCCTTTCATTGATGTTTCTGACCAAAGGAGATATGAAACAATTAGACTTTATTCAGGAAAAGCTACAAATTGGCATAGACAAAGTAAGGGTCTAAAAGCACATCTTAGACTCTATTGATTATTAGTATATAAATTCGTAGGGACTTCTTTTTTTTCTAGTATCGGGAGTCTTTATTTGGGGTTATAAAGAGTTCAGATTGTACCAACTCATTATTATATAAATTGAAAGAATTTTTAAATCCTTAGCTAGGTGAATTCTTAAATTGTGTAGTACTACTTTTTAATTTGACGTATGATTTTTATAAAAAATGATCCATTATAATTGCTCTAAAAAATAGATAGGAACGTTTTTACAAACGATTGACTCTTTTATATTGATATTTTTTCTCATCTGTTTAAGGTAATCCACATGCCTTTTAAAATTTTCTTATTAAAGAATTGATGTATTGCTAGTAGTACTATGATGTAGTATTGATGTAGTAAATTATACCGTTTTTTCTTCATCCTTAATTAAAATTGTAATAGTGCGCAAACGTTTTCTTTGCTCACGAGGCTTTTAGAACATAAATTATACTTATGAAAAACTTTACTCTTTTATTGGGCATCATTATGTTGTCCTTCAACCTTTCGGCTCAAGTGTTGCCATTAGATTTTGAGTTACCATCAGGGGACTATACATTAACTACATTTGGT
>CAYGNU010000145.1:3624-5607 GCA_964351175.1 uncultured Roseivirgaceae bacterium
TGATGGAGGTGTTGCTACAAATCCAACCACTGAAGAGATTTATTACTTTGATAACCTTGAAGCAGGTGCAGTTGTCAGCTCAGTTGAGTTGCCATTAGATTTTGAGTTACCATCAGGGGACTATACATTAACTACATTTGGTGATGCTGTATTTGCGGTTGCAACAGATCCTGTTGACGCAGGAAATAATGCATTACAGATGACACGTCCTGCCAACACTAATTGGTGGAGTGGTGGAACGGTTGCATTAGATGTACCAGTTGATGCAACTACTGGAACATTCACAATGGACGTTTATTCAAGTATTGCCTTGGGTTATGTTGAGCTTAAGCTAGAGCAGACTCCAGGTACAGAAACGATCATGTCCACGACACACGGAGGAACAGGTTGGGAGACGCTGACCTTTGATACCAGTACAGGAGCAATAAATGGCACCCCGAGTGCCGCTGTAATAGTAGTAGTTACTCCAAGGATAACCAATGATGGAGGTGTTGCTACAAATCCAACCACTGAAGAGATTTATTACTTTGATAACATTCAGTCAGCTGGTGGAGGCGGAGGCGGAGGTACTATTCCGAATGGCCCAGAGTTAGTTGTTAATGGTGGTTTCGAGACTGGTCCCACCCAAACAGATTGGGAATTTTTTGATAATGGTGGTACAATAACAATTACTGATACTGATAAAAAAGATGGTACTTATTCTGCAGAAATGGTGGCAGACGTAGCTGCAAATGGTGGTGGAGCATCTTTTCCTGTCATGCAGCAATCAAGTTTTGGTCAAAATAATGTTAACCCTGGAGATGTGGTTAGAGTTACTTTTAATATGAAGGCCATATATGGCCAAGATGCTCCAGTACTCAAGGCAGCCTTGTTTTCTAACTTTGCAACAGGATCAGGTGCTTTTAGGCACGACATTGCTCTTCCAGCAATTACGGGTGAATGGCAAACTGTGACAATGGATATAACGACTAATGGAGCCTTAGATCCTAACAATGGTCTAGGGATACAGTTTCAGCCAGATTGTGGAGCAAATCCTACTTGTAGTGCCCAGGTATTTATAGACAATGTAAGTGTATTTGTACTAGGGGATATTGATCCTATAAGACCTGTCATAACTTTGACTGGAGATAATCCATTTAATCTTGCCATTGGAACTCCATATGTTGAGCCTGGTTATACTGCTACAGATAACGTTGATGGTAATATTACTGCCAATGTAGTGGTCAGCGGTGATGTTGTTGATGAAAATGTAGAAGGTAGTTATGAAATTAGATATAATGTAAGCGATGCTGAGGGCAACGAAGCACTAGAAGTCTCTAGGATTGTTAACGTTGGTAATGGTGGTGGCGGAGTTGATGTCGGCCCTTCACTAATCGCCAATGGTGGTTTTGAGGATAATGGAGGTGATGGTTTACCTTGGCTTTTCTTTGAAAATAATGGTACTGTTTCTGTAACTGACACCGATGTCAATGGCGGTACCTATTCAGTTTACTTTGTGGCTGATCCACAAGGAGGAACATCAGCATCTTCTCCAGTATTAAAGCAAGAGCAGTTTGCAGCAGATATGTTAACTCCGGGTGATGAAGTTCGAGTATCATTTGATGTAAAAGCAAATATTGCCGGAGACGGTGGAGTTGTTAATGCCGCTTTATTTTCAGAACTAACAGCAGGTGCAATTAGACATGCTATAACATTGCCATCTCTTAATAATACATGGCAGACTGTTACCATGGATATAACTACCGATGGAGCACTAGATCCAACTAGAGGATTATCATTGGAGCTGCAAGCTGCTTGTGGTCCAGTACCAGGTTGTAGAATAGATATGTATGTGGATAATGTTAGTGTTTCTAAAATTGGAGGTGATCCTGTATCTACCTTCCCAATTGATTTCGAAGATGGAGGATCAGTTGTAGAAGCAGATTTCGTTAATTTCAATGGAGGAGCATCCACCATAATTGATAATCCAGATGCATCAGGACT
>CAYGNU010000145.1:5707-9149 GCA_964351175.1 uncultured Roseivirgaceae bacterium
GATAATCCAGATGCATCAGGACTTAATACAAGCGCCAAAGTTGTGCAGATGCAGAAGTTCGCTGATCAGGTTTATGGCGGTACTTTAATAGGGTTAGACGGTGCTATCGATTATACCCAAGGCAAGTTGTTCAAAATGAAAGTTTGGTCTCCAAGGGTAGTTGATGTAACATTTAAATTAGAGCAACCAAACATTGAAAGAGTAGTAAGTCACACAGGCTCTAGCAGCTGGGAAGAGTTAGTATTTGATTTTAGTGACGTGGCAGAAATACCTACAACAAATGATCTTGTAGTTATTTTTGATAATGGCACTAATGGAGATGCTACAAATGATCCAGATAATTGGACATTCTATTATGATGATATTAGTATTTCTGTTGGTGATGTGGAACCAAATTGTGAAAATGGTTTAACAGGGAACACACCCGGAGCTGAGTATACATTAATTTGGGCTGACGAGTTCGATACTGATGGGGCTATTTGTTCTGAAAATTGGTTTCAGCAAACTCAATTGATAGCGGGTGATAGTTGGGCTAATGGTGAACTTCAGCATTATACAGACCGATTAGATAATTCATTTGTGTCCGATGGTAACTTGAATATTGTTGCCAAAAAGGAAAGTTTTACAGACCAAGGTGTAACAAAAGATTATACTTCTGCAAGGCTTAATTCTAAATATGCTTTTACTTATGCTAGGGTAGATGTTCGTGCTAAATTGCCAATTGGAGCTGGTACTTGGCCTGCAATATGGACATTAGGTACAGATATCAATGAGCCAGGGGCATACTGGAATGATATTGATCCTGGTAATTTAGCTTGGCCAGCTCCAGGAGAGATTGATATCATGGAGCACTGGGGTGATGATCCTGGTGTAATTCATGGGTCTGTCCATACACCATCAAGTTCTGGTGCTACAATAAATACAGGTACCATAACCATCGCAGATGTAAGCACAGCTTTTCATGTTTATTCCATGATTTGGGATGCAGATAAAATACAGTTCTTAGTAGATGATGAAGTGTTCTATGTATATAATCCTGAAGTTAAAAATGCAGACACTTGGCCATTTGATTCGCCACAGTATTTGTTGCTAAATGTGGCCATGGGTGGTTTAGGGAAGACGGTTGATCCGGCATTTACTGAAAGCTCTATGGTGATTGATTACGTGAGAGTATATCAAATCGATCCAGAGCTCGATGCTAGTTTGAGTGATTTACAAGTAAATGGAACAACGGTTAATGGTTTCGCTTCTGATAGGTATAATTATACTGTAGAAGTTGCAGACATCCCTGTGGTTACTGCTACTACAAATAATGGATCAGCCACAGCAGTAGTAACTGATGCCACTGCAATACCAGGAATTACTAATGTAGTTGTGACTTCCTCTAATCAAGAGGCTACAAAAACCTACAGCATCAATTTAGTTGAGGTAGGTACTGATGCTACATTAAGTGATTTAAAAGTAGATGGTGTTACCATCGAAGGATTCGATCCTAATACCTTGGACTACACTTTTGAAGTGCCGGCAGAATCTACAACTGTACCTGTTATTACTGCAACTACTAACAGTGTCCTAGCTACAGCAGTTATAACTGACGCAGCAGCTGTTCCGGGTACAACAGAAATAGTGGTAACTTCTGAAGATGCTTCTAATACCATAACCTATACTGTTAGCTTTACTAAAACAGGAATTGATGCTACTTTAAGTGATCTTAGAGTAGACGGAACGACAATTGATGGGTTTGATGCTAGTGTACTTAATTATTCAGTTGTATTGCCAATAGGAACAACAGATGTACCTGTTGTAACGGCAACCACTACTGATGATATGGCCACAGTTGTTGTAACTGATGCTGCCGCTCTTCCTGGAACTACTGAAATTGTTGTTATCTCAGCTAACACGTTTGAGACGGCAACTTATACGGTTGATTTTTCTGTTGAGACGGTTGTTATAAAAGAAGATCAGGAAATTATCTTTAATGACATCGCTAATGTTTCAATAGGAGAAGAAGTCCTTAATTTGGAAGCTGAAGCAACTTCAGGTTTACCTGTAAGTTTGAGTTCATCATCTGATAAGATAGAAATTGATGCACTTAGTGTAACACTTTTAAATCCTGGACGTGTGAACATCACTGCAAGTCAACCTGGAGATGATAATTTCAACGCAGCTGAAACTGTTGATCAGAGCTTCTGTATCAACCCATTGAAACCCGTGATTACAGCAGATGTTAATGATAATGAAACTATCATTCTTACATCTAGTAGTGATGTGGGTAATCAGTGGTATGTTAACGGTACGGCTATTCAAAATGCAACTTCAAATGTTCTAGAAACTACTAGTATCGGTAACTATAGTGTAAAGGTTAGAGTTGATGATTGTACGAGTCCTTTTTCTGATGAATTATCACTCGTGGTAACTTCTGTGAATGATTTAAGTGAAGGAGTTTTAGTATTCCCTAACCCAGTTGAAAATTCATTTAAACTTATCGGGATAACAGAAGAAATCATAGACTATCAACTGTTTAGTGTATCAGGTAAAATGTACCAAATACAATTGACTGAAAGAGATGGTGCTTATACCTCAGATATTTCAAATCTTAGCGATGGGGTGTATATCCTTAAGGTGAAGGTTGAATCACAAACGTTACAGTTTAGAATAATCAAAGACTAATAACAGTATTTAATTGATATTAATAATTAGAATATGAAAAATTTAGGAATTAAGAACATACGAGGAGTGTTTTACATGCTGGCTTTAATCGCAACATTTGTTGTTGGTTGTAAAGACGATGATGATGCAACTCCTGTTGATACATTAGAACAGCAGAGGGCCGAAGTATTAGGTCAACTTGCTGGTGAAACATGGAGTGTTTCAACTGTTACTGTAGATAATCTTGAACAAAATAGTCTTTTTGAAAACTTATCGTTGTCATTTGGGGACGGTACTTTCACCTCCCAGAATGGAGGAGAAGTTTGGCCTTCCTCTGGTACATGGCAGTTTGCTAATGATGGTGCTTCAGCTATTATTAGAGATGATGGGACAGTCGTCAATATTGTTACGTTAAACGCGTCAACGTTGGTTCTTTCCTTATCATGGTCTGGTAACAGTATTGGTTTAGGTAGATCTGAATCAATAAGTGGAGAGCATGTGTTTACATTGATTAAATAGTAGTTATATACCAAGGATTAATAATGTGAATAGATTTGATGGTCGGAGTATTCCGGCCATCTTTTTTTTGCCTGGTTTTCCTTAACATTATTTACTTTTTTCCATAACAAAAACTTCATTTGTTAATTCTGAATCCGTTTTTTAACTTTGTACCACAAAACAATAACAGTGTTATTGCAAAATTAAGCGGCAGTGACCAAGTACAAAGTAGATTGTCGCGAAACAGGGAAACTCTCCCGAGCTGGCTGGATAAAATCCGGCTTTTTTTATTTTA
>CAYGNU010000146.1:0-9116 GCA_964351175.1 uncultured Roseivirgaceae bacterium
TCTTATTTTAAGTTTAGTTATTATTTATAATATTCATTTAGTTAATTCCATCTTGGATCTTGTACAATCACCCCATTTGAGATATCAATCTCAGACTGAGGAATTGGGAAAATTTCATGCTTGCCTTGAACAAACCCTTTTGGTCCTAAAACCACTGCAGCTCTATTCGTTCGTACCAAATCCCAAAACCTGAGACCTTCTAGAAATAGCTCCCTGCGCCTTTCATCATAAATCTCCTGTCTTAGTTGAGTCTGATCAGTTGTAGTGATATCGGGAAGTATTGAGGCGTTATTACCTCTTGCTCTTTGTCGCACTTCATTTAAGTATTCTAATGCTTGAGAAGATTTGCCATTTTCATTAAGCGCTTCAGCTGCCATTAACAATACATCTGCATACCTAATAATCCTCCTATTATGTCCCCATATTGCTGATGCCCCATCACCAGAAGCATAGATTTTCTGATTGTAAGTTTCGATCTCCAAAATGACAGTATTCGTGTTATCAGTATAAGTAGTATCAGCTGTTGTGGCATCACCGCTAATTAGAACACCATCAAGCACCTCATTAAGAAAGACAATTGATGCATCTAATCGTGGGTCTTCATTTCCAATAAAAAGCATCCATTCATGCTCTGGGCGATTAAAGCCCCAACCATAATTTGGTGTACCTCTTATCCCTTGTGTATTTGCGTATTGATTGCCTCCCAATGCATTGCTTTCTTCTGGCAATGCCCCGATTTCAAAAACCGATTCAACTCCATTTTCCCCAGAAACATTAAAAACATCAGCAAGGTCTACTTCCAAATCATACTGTTGAGAGTTAATAACCTCTAAAGCATATTTTTCAGCATTAGGAAAATCTCCAATGAATAAATAAAGTCTAGCCAAAAGTGCCCTTGCACTACCTTTTGTAGCTCTACCAAGATCCTCGTTAGTGTAGTCAGACTTCTCAGGTAAATTTGCAATGGCAAATTCCAAATCAGGAAATACCATTTCACTTAAAATTACAGCGCGTGAAGATTTGGGAAGACCTGTTGGTGGCTCCGATGAAGTTACCAAGGGCACATCACCAAAACCTCTTGCTAAAATGGAATAGAAATATCCCCTCAAAAATCTAGCTTCGGCAAGAAGTCGATTCTTCAACGTTTCATCCATATCTATTTGAGGAACTTTCTCTAAGACTAAATGGGCTCGTCTTATTCCTTGATAAAGCGTGCGATACCAATTTTCTATATTTCCATCAGAAGCAGAAAAGGTAAATTCATCAAATTGTGTGACCTGCGCTCCGTCACCCGGATTACTTCCCTTGCGAGAATCATCTGACATAATATCAAGTAATGGAAAACCACCCGTATTTACACCCCAAATTCTTAAGGTATTATAGACACCATTTATTGCAGAAACTGCTTCAGTTTCTGTATTTGGATAGTTGCCAGCAGTTAACGAACCTAATGGTGCTCTGTCGAGAAAATCTTCATTACAAGCAGTAGTGAAAAGACAAATTAGGGATAGTATTAAGTATTTTAAATTTTTCATGTTTCTTGATTTAAAATGTCAGGTTTAAACCAGCACTTATAACTTTAGTCGTTGGATAAACACCCAGATCAATAATGCCTCCTATTGCTGAGTCACTTCCTCCCAATTCAGGGGTATAACCACTATAATCAGTAGAATTCCAAAGGTTAGTACCTCTGACATAAACTGAAGCTGTTATAAGCTTTAGTCTTTCTATGATAGTTGATGGTACATTATAACTTACGGTGATCGTCCTTAATTTTAGAAATGATGCATCTTCTATAAAGTAATCAGAAGGGTTATAATTTATAC
This sequence comes from uncultured Roseivirgaceae bacterium, assembly GCA_964351175.1. GTDB lineage: Bacteria > Bacteroidota > Bacteroidia > Cytophagales > Cyclobacteriaceae > Fulvivirga. Next base: position 1,827 of record CAYGNU010000146.1, read on the forward strand.
CTCCTGTAGATGCTCGTGGATCTGTGTTTGAAGTACCTGGCCCAGTCCAGCGTTGGTTGAATCGGTCTTCATAATTTAATGTTCCAAACCTAATGGCTTGCTTACCATTATAGATTTGATTACCAGTTTGACCGGCAAAATCCAGTGATAAACTCAGCCCTTTGAAACCAACATTGGCATTAAAACCATAAACAAATTCCGGTATCCATGAACCAATAACGGTTCTATCGTCTGCATTTAAAATGCCATTTCCGTCTGTGTCAGCATAAATAAAGTCACCTACTCCCTGCTGAGCTAACCTTGGCGTACTTGCTAATTGATCTGCACTCTGAAATACTCCTATAACTTTATATCCATAAAATGATCCTATTGACTCTCCCGGTTTGGTAATTGTAACTCGTTGGCCGTTACCTAAATCACCTGAGATAATTTGCCCTCCTGCTCCCGGAATTCCTTCGCCCAATCCTTCAACTTTATTATTAACAGTATTTCCAGTAAATCCTAAACCATAGCTTATAGCTCCTATTTCGTCTTGCCAGTTTAAGACAAAATCAAATCCACTATTTCTTACATCTGCAGCATTAAATCTTTTCTGAACAAAGGCACCAGCGCCTGCATAACCAGGTAAGTCTAAAAGAACTAATATATCGCTGGTCAGTCTATTGTAATAATCAATTTCACCAGTTAATCGGCCTTCTAAGAGTCCAAATTCAAGACCAAAATCAAATTCAGTAGTTTCTTCCCATTTAAGATTTGAATTACCTGGCCTGCCTGAGAAGGTAGCACCCGAATTAATGGTTTCGTTTTGACCGAAAACTGCATCTATACCAGCGCCTATAACGGAGTACTGATCTAAGAACGGAATGTTCTGATTTCCATTAATACCCCAGCTAGCTCTTATTTTTAACTTATCGAAAGAAATATCAGAGGGGAAAAATGCCTCGTTTGAAATATTCCAACCTAAAGCAAAAGCTGGAAAATTACCATATCGATTATTTATTCCGAAACTTGACGATCCATCTCTTCTAAAGGTTGCAGTTAATAAATACCGATCATCATAAACATAGTTTGCTCTAAATAAAATTGAATTTATAGCTCTTGCGGAAGCGCCATTACTATTTTGTTGATTGACACTAGAACCTGCATTCAGGTACCATAAATCTTGGCTTTCACCCAATAAATTCTCCCTTGTACCCGTTAAAAATTCTGAATTGTTTTCTTGAGCTGAGTAACCAATGATGGCATTAAGTCTATGGACTCCAAATTCCTTATTGTAAGCCAGTGTATTTTCAAATATCCAGCTTCGTGTTTCTCCAAAATTTACAGAAAGGTCGTTCTCCTCATTTTGTTGAGTTGGAGAAACATAATACACAGGATTGAAACCTCTGGATTTATCATTTCCAAAATCAAATTGATAACTAGATTTAAAGTTGAAATCCTTTAAAATTGTAAACTCTGCATAAACATTTCCGACTAACCTTAAGGCCTTTGTTTCGGAGTTGGAGTAAGCAATAGCAGCAAGAGGATTTCCTGAGCCCTGCACTTCAGCGAACGATCCATCAGCATTAAATGGGTTATTAATTGGCCAAGCCCAATAGGCCGGATTTACTACTCCTGGAGCATTTGTGGAATTTCTAACAATCCCAGTCATTGAAGTACCTATTTTTAAATACTCCCGAACTTTATAAGAAGTATTGAGTTTGAGATTTATCCTTTCAAAATCAGATTTAGGAACAATTCCTTCCTGTTTAAAAAGCCCGCCAGAGAGATAATAATTTAACTTCTCGGACGCTCCAGAGACGGAAAGCGTATAAGTCTGTATGGGTTTCCAATCTTCAAAAACCAAGTCTTGCCAGTCAGTATTGGGTAGAACACCAATATTGTTATATGTTCCCGGTGTTATGTCATTGATAAAATTGGCAAAATCCGGACCCGACATTAAACCAATTTTGTTAGCTATTTTCTCAACACCATATTCTGACGAGAAACTAATTTTAGCATCTCCACTACCCTTTTTAGTGGTGACTATAATCACGCCATTGGCTCCTCTTGTTCCAAAAATAGCCTTGGCCGATGCGTCTTTTAATACTTCAATAGAAGCAATATCCTGATTATTTAGAAAATTTATTCCCCCATCAATTATAACCCCATCTACCACATAGAGCACTCTGTTGTCATTTAATGTATTAATCCCTCGGAGCCTTACATAACTTTCGGCTCCAGGTGCTCCAGAACCAGTCAAAATTTGAAGACCTGCTACTTTTCCTTGTAATGACTGGATTGGATCAGCGGCAGGTGACTTAATTAGTTCTTCACTTTTAATAGATGTTACTGACCCTGTTAAATCAGACTTTCGAACAGACCCATACCCTATTACTACAACTTCTTCCAGTTGATTAACATCTTCTTCTAAAAGAACATTAATAACCGATCTAGCATTGACAGCAATGCTTTGAGTTTTGTACCCGATAAAAGAAAAAATCAGAGTAGCGTTTGACTCGTCTAGTGATATAGTGTAGTTGCCATCTATGTCAGTAACTGTCCCTAAGGTTGTACCTTCTACAACAATGTTAACACCGGGAAGTGACTCGTTGTCACCTGTAACTTTTCCACTCACTGTTAAACTCTGGCCAAGTACGTTGCCCACCAAAAAATAGAGTGCTAGGCTTAGAATATATTTTAATTTAATCATATCTGAAATTTAAATTGACCTGCCTTTCAACCAGACGCTAATTCAATGAAATAATGGTAAACTTTTGGTTACCACAAAGCAATCATTTGCAGTAATTACTATGATAAATAGTTTGAAAAAACACTAAAAAAACTGATGAATATTGCGCTTAAAAAACAACGATTAAGAGCTTAGCAAACGTTTTTATTCCGTGAATATTAAATTTTATATCGCTTAAATAACGATATCCCTATTTTATGAAAATCACAGATTTTTTTTGTCGATATGAAATGAAAATAAATCTGTAATAATGAGGTGAGAATCTGCCTTCTCAGCGAAAGCATTTTCAATCTTCTTCTTGAAGTTCCATACTGTGTTTCTTCTTAAAGAGAGTACTTCAGACAATTCGTCAAGTGTAAATTTATTTTGCCTGTTATTTGTAAGATACAAAATATAAAATGCCTTCTCGATTGGAAACTTGATTTTATGAAATACAGTATTACTGGTGACCGATTCATCATAGCCACATTTAGTACATCTTCTCGAATATTTCTGATGCCCATCAGTGTATTTAGAATTTTCACATTTAAAACAGGAATATCCATTTTCCCATTTTAATCTATCAAGGAAACGAAAACAACTGATGTCATCAGGGAAAATTTTATTAAACTCATCGATGGTTAGATTTTTATTGATAAGCCTATCTTGAAGGATCTCCTTAATGTTGTTCTTGAGCTTCCAATTATCGAGGTCAAGAATTGAATTGATTTTAGATATTTCATTAGTTTGAAGATTCAATTTCTGATTAGCCTCCTCAAGCATCATATTCTTCTCTTGTATTTCAGTTGTCCTCTTATCTACAAGATGCTCGAGTTCTTTATTTACTTTGTCTTTTAGCTTTACATTTTCCTTATGTTGAAGGATTATCCTTTTCATTGCCCTATCTCTGTTAGACTTAAGAATTCGGACCCTATCACTTAACGCATAAGATAAAAACAGCATTTCTATTAAAAAACAGATATGCAAGCTGTAATACGAAACAATACTAAAAGGAATTATAGAAAGGTTTAATAGTGCTTTGATTAAAAACCCCATGAAAAGGACTCCATAAGCCATAACGAAAAATCTTGCCGGTCTATAGCCTCTGATAAGTACATAAACACCTGTGTAGAAAATAAGTGAAAGTGGTATGATCTCAATATTTCGGACCTCAAACAACTTATTATCAAAAATTAGGGCATAAAGGAACAACAGACTTCTTGCAATTATTACAATCCAAATAATTTTATGAAGACGTAAAGCACTGTTTTTTACATTTAAAAATCTATGACCGAAAACAACCGCCCAAAAAATAAGTGAAAACAAAAAGACGCCATGTGCAATCTGGTTCCATTGAGGAGAATTTGGCCACAGATATTGATAAGCTACACCATCTACACAAGAGGCATATAGACCAACACTAAGAATATAAAATGTATAGTACAAATATTTAACTTCTCGAATCGCTAAGTACATTAAAAGGTTGTAAAGAATAATGATTACAATCATTCCATAAAACAAGCCGTATAAAAAGTATTCAAAGAGTGAATATTCAACAAAACGGCTTACGGAACGAAGAGCAATACGAATGTCAGCGTAGGTGTGGGATTTAATTCTAAAATAATAGGTATTGATCCCTTCAATACTTGGATCCACGAAAATCTCAAAATTCTTATGGTGAAGCTCCTTTTGATTAAAAGGAAACGCATCTCCCATAACTATACTATCATAATTCTTAAGTGTATCAGGAATATACACCTCAATATAATCTATCGTCTGATCATAGAATTCAATTAGCCACTGATTCCCTTGAGTTGCTCTTAACTCAAGGGGAAATTTGACCCAATAATATGAATTGGTATTATAGTCTTTAGGTTGAAAATCTTCATTTACAGTAAAATTAATCTGACCATTTATAACCTGTTGAAAATTAACAACCCCTTCTTTATCTTCAAATATCTCCAACTCAGATATAGGAATAATAACTTCCTTTTGATTACTATTAGGAAGTTGCTTGATAGGACTAACCAAGCCTAATACAAATGTTAACAATAGGAGGAGCATTTTAAACTTTCATGGTTCTTTAAGTACATAAAAATAGACCGTTGAATAACAGTTACATTATAATCTTTAAATAAGTTTTTATCCGTAATGGAGGTATTTTTCCTATTTACTATATTTATTCACGGAGATGCCTATATTAATGTTTAAAACAATCGATGGATTTATATGCATTAAAAATATATAACTTATCAAATCTTCAGTTATAGGTTCTTAATTACATAAAATTTTTAAATTCATTGATTATCCAGTTGAGTCATGCTTGAATTTATTAAAGACATAATAAATCTAGGAGTCAAAGAAGATCAACCCCTATTTGATCATAGAAAAATAAGGTTGATAAACATTGCATCCCTTATTAGTGCTGGCTTTATGCTAATATTCGGATTGCTGAACATTGCTTTAGGTGCTAATACTCAAGCATTGATAATACTTAGTGGTTGCTTGATCATTGCATTCCCACCAATCTATTTTAATAAAATTGGGAGGTATAAAATTGCCACCTACTACCTTTTATGTTTTGGAATAATATTCGTTGATCTTGTTACATTCCGCGCTGTTTTCAATTTTCAAAATAGATATAATGAGGTTTTTCTTATAGGCATGTCCACGCTTATGGTGGTTCTTCTTGAAAACCCAGCGAAGATTATTTTCTTCTCTATTGTCGTTATCAGTACACTAGCAATGATAACTACACGTCAAATGCTTGCTGATCTTCCCATAGGAAGTGACACGATTATGGCTTATTTAAATACTACGATAGCATTTACTGCAGTCTATTTCTTCATAAATATCTTTAAGGAAGAGCAACTCCGCAGCGTGAAGAAAATGGATGAGTTTAGTGAAGCACTAAAAAGTCAGGAAAAAGAGATTATAAAACAAAGGGATGAACTTTTTGCTAGTAGACAACTTCTAAGATCAACGCTGGACAGCATTCCTGTATTTATAAGTATGCTGGATATGAAAGGAAGATATCTTATTGCAAATAAAAAATATACTGAAGTTTTTAAAATGCCAATATCTGAAATAGAAGGTAAACACTATAGTGAAATACTCCCAGAATCTATTCTCAAAACACATCGCTATATGATTAATCAAGGGCTTAAAGGTATAGGTCAGGATTTTGACGAAGTGGCAGAATTAGATGGTAAAAATATAATCAACTCATTAGGTAAATATATTCCGGTCTATGACAGTAAGAATGAACAAATAGCATTAGCCGTGTACGTTGTAGATGTAACACAACTAAAACAGACAGAAGCTGAACTAATATCTCTGAATAACACCAAAAATAGATTGTTAAGCGTTATAAGTCATGATATTAAAGCCCCTCTGAATTCACTTAAGGGGATCATTAATATCTCTGATAATATCACTCAGGATAAATTTATTGAGTTTGTCAACAAAGTTAACCAGCAGTTGAATACTGTCACTTTTAACCTAGACAACTTGTTAAACTGGGCCAAAGGTCAGATGGAGGGTGTTAGTCTAAAGCCAGAAAAAGTTGATTTAAATAACTTAATTAGTCAAAGCATCAAACTATTAGCTGATTTTTCCACAAAAAAGAAAGTGCAAGTAAATCAAAATGTTGAGCAAGATTTGAAAGGATTAGTGGATGCTGAGTCATTAAATTTGGTCATCAGAAATATTTTAAACAATGCCATTAAATTCTCACCTGAACATTCAGAAGTTGAAGTAAATGCTTCAAGCTTTGATGAAGGTATTAAGATCGAAATAATCGATAATGGTGAAGGAATAAGTCAACAATATATTGATGAATTAGACAAGGGTTCAAGGGCTCTTGTTTCTCTGGACGGAACCGCAGGTGAAAAGGGTACTGGATTAGGTCTTTCGTTAAGTTTGGATTTAATTAAAAGAAACAACGGCAGTTTGACCTTCGAAAAAAACACCCCTAAAGGAACAAAGGCAATCATCATTTTACCAAAGGCCTAGGTTTATTTTAATTACTATTCAGAGCCAACTCACTTAATTTTAAAAGAACGCTAGTTATTTAATATTGCAGATTCCTATTTTTATCAATATCTTGCTTATAACTCATTAACAAAACCCCTATAATCATGAAAAGAATAGTTTTAATAGCACTAGTATTATTTTTCGCCATTGCTGAAAATACATATGCTCAGGTTGAATATAAAGTTATCACCATCGTAGAATCAATTGTTCCTGGTGGACTAGGTCGTTCCAGATTAATTGAAAGCACTTCTGAAGTAAATATTGATGATTTTACCACAGAAAGAACTGATGGTAAAAAGAGTGATCAAGGCAGTGTTAAAAGAAAAGATGCTAAAATTGATGAACTCAACGAATCCAAGCTACTCAACTTCTATAGCTTAGCAGGTATCAATTTCCAAAATATTGCTTCAAATGATGCATTGATTACATCTAAAATGAATCAGTTGGGAGCTGAGGGTTGGGAACTCATGTTTGTAACCAGTGCCGCTGAAAGTGATGCGGGCAAAGATGATGGAACTGGAATTTACATTACCAGAATGATCTTT
>CAYGNU010000147.1:0-5811 GCA_964351175.1 uncultured Roseivirgaceae bacterium
GGGAGCAAAATAACATTTCTATTTGATAATTTTTACACAAATAATGAAATTTTACATTCTCACAGTAAAAAATAAGATGTAATAATAACTTATTTTGAGGTAATAACTGAATTTGTAGTTAAATAGTATATCAAATGATTATTAATTCATTTCCTTGTCTTAAGAAATAACCTTTTAAAAAGACTGTAAACCACAGACTACAAACCAGTATTCAGTTTGCGAAAAACAAGCGTAATTGGTTACAAATAGTAATATGAATCAAGAAGAAATAAATAGCCCAAAGTTATATTGGACACTGCAAATCGCGGGGTGGTCAATTTTCTATTTATTTTATGCATTTATCGCTTACTATTTTAGTGACTTTCAGTGGCAAGTGCTGATTGGTTACTTTAATACCGCTCTTTTAGGTTTCATACTTTCGCACCTATATCGAAATTATATAAAACAAAATGAGTGGGAAAGTCAGGGGCTTATTAAACTGGCCATTCGGCTTTTATTTGCCTCTTTTGTTATTGCTGTTATATGGACCGCGATAGTGGTTCCAATTAACCGAGTCTTTTTACCTGTTGAAAATGATGACCAACAGACACTAATTGTTGCCGTAATAGTTGTTTCTAATCTGACCATAGTGATGCTTGGTTGGTCTTTGATGTATTTTCTATTCAAGTTTTTTATGAACTTCAAGAATAGTGAAGTGGAGAAGTGGAAGTTGGAAGCAGCTGTTAAGGATGCGCAACTTTTAGCGCTTAAGTCTCAGATTAACCCACATTTTATTTTTAATAGTCTGAACAATATTAGATCGTTGGTAATAGAAAATCCCGAAAAGGCGCGCGACATGATTACCCATGTCTCTGACTTACTGCGGTATTCGGTACAATTTAATAATAAGGAAAAAGTTAGGCTAGAGCAGGAATTGGAGGTTGTTCAAAACTATCTGAATTTAGAGTCTATACAATTTGAAGACAGGCTTCAATATAAATTGGAGATCAAACCGGAAACCTTAGATAGGCAAATACCACCAATGGCCGTACAACTTCTTGTTGAAAATGCGATTAAGCATGGAATATCAAATTTGCCTAAAGGTGGTATTGTTAACGTAAAATCGTATCTGGATGATGATGTGTTGATTGTTGAAGTTCTAAACACAGGACAAATAAATAATACTTCAAAAGGAACAGGGATTGGGCTGAAAAATGCATCTGATAGATTAAAATTGCTATTTGGTAAACTTTCTGATCTTGAAATTAAGAATCTAAATGAAGAAATGGTTCAGGCAAAATTTAAAATACCATTAGTATGAAAGCATTGGTGATTGATGACTCGCGATTGGCGAGAAATGAATTGAAAAGATTATTAAAAGAATTTGAAACAATTGAGGTAATTGGTGAAGCAGCAGATGCTATTGAGGCCAAAGAACTTATCGAGGAAAAGAAGCCGGATTTGATATTTCTTGACATTCAGATGCCAGGAAAAAATGGATTTGAGTTGTTAGAAGATCTTGAAGAGGTTCCAGAAGTTATTTTTACCACCGCTTATGATGAATATGCCATTAAAGCCTTTGACTATAATGCGCTTGATTATCTACAAAAACCTATACAAAAAGATAGGCTTTTAGGTGCTATTAATAAAGTAACAGAGAGAAAGGAAAAAGTAACTGTCAGTTCTGAGGATCGAATGACTGAAAACCATCAGGTATTTGTAAAAGATGGTGATAAATGTTGGTTTGTTCAGCTTTCAGAAGTTAGGCTTTTTGAGGTAGATGGTAATTACACTAAACTCTATTTTGAGGAAAATAAACCAATGATTCCACGTACCTTGAATTATTTGGAAACACGCCTTGACCCTCAAACATTTTTTAGAGCTAATCGCCAACAGATTATTAACCTGAAATGGGTGGAGAGAATTGAGCCTTGGTTTAGTGGCAGTATTAAAATTTATATGAAGGGAGGACATGATGTAGATGTGTCCAGACGCCAAACTCAGCGATTCAAAGAGCTTATGAGCTTCTAGATTTTCCCGATTTGGGAGGAAACCTTCCCAATATGAATACAATAAAGGGCTACTTAACGCCAAAAACCATCATTTAGCGGCTTTTATGGCCTTGGCATAGAAATTATACAATCATAGCTGAAGCAAATTAATTCAGTTATGATATCCATTAGTGATTTTCAAGTATTACCGTTCGATAAGAAGTGTGATTTTATCACGGTCTTTGCAGATTATATCGTATACAGAACGGAGCAAGAGAGTAAATACTACTTGTACTATATGAAGGATTATTTTGTTGAAGTTTGTTATTCCCCCATTAAAGGAAAGGTCTTAGGCATACATGCTTTTAAAAATATTGACCTTGTGGAAGTTTACATTGATAAGATCGATATCTCAGACCTTTACCTCTGACTGAACCGGTAGAATCGTTTCTAAAATATTTTTTGCTTCGTTAATTGATTCTACGTCCTGCATAGTCAGAATTAACTTTTCTTTATATTCTTTTAAGCGGCATGTTTTAGGATGCATCTGTACATACTGAAGTATTCTTCCAAAAACCTCCGACTTAAAGTACTTTTCATTATCCGAAGAGACAAAATACCCTTTTAGTTTACCAGACTTTAGGGTCAATTTCTCAAAACCAAGTTTTTCGGCCTTCCACCTAAGTCTTACCGTTTCTATTAATTCTTCCACAGTATCAGGCAATGGCCCAAACCGGTCTGTTAGTGATTGAATAAAATTACTCAACTCTTCTTCAGTCTTTAATCCATCTAGTTGAGAATAAAGGCTTAATCTTTCTGATATATTAGTAACGTAGGTCTCAGGAATAATTAATTCAAGGTCAGTTTCAATGCTACATTCCTGAACTAAAACTTTTGCTGCCTGTGATAACTCTTTAACGAAAAGATCCTTGAATTCAGTTTCTTTTAGTTCTTGTACGGCCTCATCTAGAATTTTATGATACATTTCGAAACCTAGATCGGTAATAAATCCACTTTGTTCTGACCCTAATAAATTACCAGCGCCTCTGATATCTAAATCTCGCATGGCTACCTTGAATCCATCACCCAAGTCGGAGAATTCTTCTAAGGTGCTTAGTCTTTTTCTTGAATCAGATGACAGTCCGATAGTTGGAGGCGTTAATAAAAAACAAAAGGCTTTTTTGTTGCTTCTTCCTACCCTGCCACGCATCTGATGAAGATCAGAAAGTCCAAAAGTATGAGCCTGATTAATAATGATAGTGTTAGCATTAGGAATATCTAGACCTGATTCAATAATATTGGTTGATACCAACACATCAAATTCTCCTTCAATGAATTTCATCATTGCTTTTTCAAGCCTTGGACCATCCATTTGGCCATGAGCTATACCAACTCTTGCGTCTGGAACCAGCCTTAAAATAATGTTTCCAACCTCTTCTATATCTCCTACTCTGTTGTGAACAAAAAAAACTTGGCCACCCCTTCTTAATTCAAAGCTGATAGCATCTCTTACTACTTCTTCATTGAATGTATGAATTTCGGTGGTAACAGGTTGACGGTTTGGCGGGGGCGTAGAAATAATACTTAAATCTCGAGCGCCCATCAAAGAAAAATGTAGTGTTCTTGGAATAGGTGTTGCGGTCAAAGTAAGTGCATCAACATTCACGCGCATTTCCTTAAGCTTCTCTTTGACTTTAACGCCAAACTTTTGCTCTTCATCGATGATCATTAAGCCAAGGTCCTTGAACTGAACATCTTTGCTGACAATTCGATGTGTACCTATGAGTATATCAGTTTTCCCCTCTTTGACTCTTTTCAGGGTCTCTTTTATTTCCTGAGTAGTTCTGAATCTATTAATGTATTCTACGTTTGCAGGAAAATCACTTAGCCTTTCGCTAAACGTACGATAGTGCTGCATCGCTAAAATGGTGGTGGGCACAAGCACAGCTACTTGCTTACTATCAGTTACTGCTTTAAAAGCTGCTCTTATTGCTACTTCTGTTTTACCAAATCCAACATCACCACAAACCAACCTATCCATGGGGTGAGCCATTTCCATATCTTCTTTTACATCAGAAGTAGCTTTACCCTGATCCGGTGTATCATCATAAATAAATGAGGATTCTAATTCCGTTTGAAGGAAACTGTCTTTTGTGAATGCAAAACCGGGGGCTTGTTTTCTTTTTGCATAAAGACTTATAAGGTCTTTGGCTATATCCAGAACCTGTTTTTTTGCCTTTTTCTTTTTGTTTTCCCACTCTGGTGATCCCAATTTACTTATCGAGGGTGGTGCCCCTTCCTTTCCAGAGTATTTAGAAATTTTGTGTAATGAATGGATACTAACATATAGAAGGTCATCGTCCCTATAAATTAGCCTGATAGCTTCTTGTAGTTTGCCATTAACTTCTTGCTTTTCCATACCAGCAAACTTTCCTATGCCATAATCAATATGGGTAACATAGTCACCTGGCTGGAGGGTCTTGAGCTCTTTTAGGGTAAGCGCCTTAGATTTGGAATGTTTGTCCTTGGTTTTGTATCGGTGAAACCTTTCAAAAATCTGATGATCTGTATAACAAGCTATATTTAACACGTTGTCTACAAAGCCGGCCCGCAGGCTCACATTGAAACTTTGAAAGTCTACGAGATGATCAATTTCCTCAAAAATTTTATGCAGCCTTTCTAGTTGTCGCTGCGAGTCAGAGGCAATGAGTGTAGTAATGTTGTGCTCTTGGTTCTTGCCTACATTTTCAACCAGCAGCTCAAAATTTTTATTAAAAGAAGGCTGTGGCTGAGATTCAAAATTGAAAATTTGTGCTTCCTTAAAAACAAAGCGATTCCCAAATTCAATATTGACAAGATCTTTGATCTGTTTTTTAAACGACTTAGAAGTTTCGAAAAGGTCAGCAGGCTCAAGTACTACTTTGGTGTCGCCACTTTCTTTCAAAATATCACTAAAACTACTAGACGCTTTGTCAAAGTAGTTATTAATTATGTCTGTAGTTTGTTGAAAATCCTTATACCAAACCTTGGTGTTGTTAGGAAGGAAATCCAAAAACCCCTGACGCTCTTCAAGAATGAGTCTCGTTTGAATATTAGGAATCAGGTTAATATCCTTAAGCTGATCTACTGAAAGCTGTGTGTTTGGATCGAAAGTTCTCATGCTTTCTATTTCATTTCCAAAAAGCTCTAAGCGATAAGGTAAGTCATGAGCATAAGAAAAAACATCAACTATTCCCCCACGGACAGCAAACTGTCCTGCTTCATAAACAAAATCCGTTTTCTCAAAATCATAGGTGCTTAGCAAGTCACTCAAAAACTCGACATCAATTTGTTCCCCGACTTTGGCCGAGAAGGTATTTTTTAGAAGTGACTTTTTGTTGATTACCTTTTCAGTAAGTGCCTCGGGGTAAGTAACTATAATTTCTCCACTAGATGCCTTATGGTTAACACGGTTTAAAATTTCAGCGCGCATTAAAACATTGGCATTTTCAGTTTCTTCAAACTCGTAAGGCCTTTTATAAGAGGTTGGAAAAAACAAAATTTCTTTTCCAGGTAAGAGGTTTTGCAGATCGTAATGAAAATAGGCTGCCTCTTCCTTGTCGTGAAGTACTATTAAATGATTTTGATGATTCGTTTGATATACTGTGGCCACTACCACAGCATCCAAACTGCCTGAAATACCCTTTAATTGGATATAACTTTCCTCATTCGCTTTGGTTTTCTCCGCGACTGTTTGAATAATACTATCAGCTTTATAAAGCTTTAAAAGATCCTTTGCTTCCAATATTTAGATCAATGGGCTACAAAGGTAGAAAAATGACCTTAAGAATGGGGATTGAGT
>CAYGNU010000147.1:5821-6394 GCA_964351175.1 uncultured Roseivirgaceae bacterium
ATAAACCTTTTTAAATGAGGGCTTCAATCAACCATTTTCAAGACATTGTTAATCTGCCAGACATGCCTTTCATTATGGGCAATTATGAAACAAAGCGCTTCAGCAACATTTAATTTCACCAATGGCCCTAATGCAGTTTTTACTTTTATGCTGTTTAAGTCATCTGATTTATGCTCATTAATGAATTGAGAAAACCAATTTGAATGTTTGATGAAGTCATTAATCACAGATCTACCCAAACCACTTGAAGGGGTCAGTTTTTTAAAAGTTTTCATTTTATAGGAGATGCTATCATTTTTAGGACGCACTCCATCAGCAAAGAACTTTCCCTTTATTCCAAACTTGATTAATCCATTTGAAGGCCTGTAATTATTGATCTTTTTAAGCTGATTCAGATAAACGAGCATTGATAGATTCATATGTTCAAAGCATTCTAAAACGCTCCAACTTTTTGCATCTACTTTTTGATTCAATGTTTCATCAGAATATTGTTCAAAACCTTTTGCAAAGGCAACTTGTCTATTAACTTCATCTTCCAATGAAGTAAGAAATTCGAGTTGAGATATTTTTGTC
>CAYGNU010000147.1:6404-9106 GCA_964351175.1 uncultured Roseivirgaceae bacterium
ATCAAGAAATCATCGAATCTTAGCTCTGAGCCTGCTGAAAGTTTCAGGTGTCATACCCAAATAGGAAGCCAGGTATTTTTGAGAAACTAACTGAAAAATATGAGGAGATTGATCAAATAATCGCTTAAACTTTTCCTCAGCAGAGTATGAACGTGCCTCCATTTGTCTTCTGGCCATGGCAATTAATATTTCGGCATTGAATAGTCGACCCCATCTTTCTACACTTCTGTGTTTGTCAAAATGATGTATCAATTCAGTATAATTAATATAAAGTACGCAGCTCTCAGTTATAGACTCAACAAAGAAATCAGATGGCTTTTGAGATAAGAACGAGTCAAAAACACCAGAGTATTCTCCATTGTATGCAAAGCCCACGGTTATTTCTTCACCATTTTTATCACCAAATAGCCGATGAACACCAGTATGAACAAAATAAAAACACTGTTCAACTTCTCCAGCTTTGAGAATAAAATCACCTTTCTTAAAAAGCTTCTTTTTCCAACTAGCCGAAAAATCCAACCATTCTTCTTCAGAAAGTGGACTTAACTCTTCAATGCGTTTTTTTAGTGCTATGTAAATATTATCTTCCAATGCTGTGTCGTAATAATATTCCTAATTTAGTAAAATGCAGCTATTTGCAGACATTAGTTTAGCCGCGGCTTTTCTAAGCCTATTCTTTTTATTGATAGGCTTATTTAAACCATGGATCATGCTATGGTGGGAAGATCGCCAGAACAGAAAAAAAGTGATCAAAGTCTATGGCTTTGCAGCAATCTTATTTTTTGTGTTCTACAGAATCCTCAAAGAGATTTACTCGCTTTAGAACAGATAATTATAATTGGCTTATTTTCCATATTGGTACAGGCAAAGAGGTACTTATCACCCCCATCCTCAAGCTTGGTCTTTTTACGAATTTGAGCAACATCATCTTTGAAATTTCTGGTAGTGATATTGGCCTTACCTTCGGGTATCAGCTTGGTTAGAAGCTTTTTGTCATAGGGTATTACATTCTCTATAATAAAGAACCTGCCAGGAAAATTATCTATCAAGGTTTCACTAGTGTATAAGTGTGTGTGTTGATGAAGCTTTGTCAACTTGAAAGCTTCAGACACTAGCTGAAAAGCGCCAGCCTTCATTATTGAAGCATTCGGCTCATATAAGTAAGTTTTAGGCAGTGAGTATTCGGCATTATTATTAGTATCACTTGAAGAAAACGTGAAATATTCATTTTTTGAATGAGTTAAGTTAACTGTAAAATATTGGACCTCTTCTGAATGTTTAGTTTCGGCAATGTACAGCACCTCTTTGCACTCGTTATTAATAGAGACAATGTGAACAGCGGAGATGTTTGATAAAGATTTTAAGCTCAAATCAATATCTAACATTGGGGAAGCCTTGATCATTACTTTTTTTACAACTTTGAGAAGGGAGGGCAAAAGCGCCTCGATATTTGGCTCACAATCTGAAAATTGAAAAACGCGATTTTGATTTTTATCTCTTCTGGCTGGATCTATGTAAATGAAATCAATAGTTTCAGCAAATTCATTTAGAAACTTCTCAGCTTGGGTGTTATAAAAAGAAAGGTTATCAATGCCCAAAACACTCATATTGTGTTTGGTAATAGAAAACAGATTTTCATTCTGTTCTATATAAGTTCCTGAATTGAATCTTTTTGAGAAAGCAGCAGTATCTACTCCAGCCCCACCAGTCAGGTCTATAAATGATTGACCGTTTACTAAATTACCCTTGTATTGTGCAGTGAGTTGTGAGGAGCATTGCTCCATCGAAATTTTCGGTGGGTAAATCACTGATTTGGAATTGTACCAATCAGGCAGCTTACTTTTTGCCACTTTTCTTGCGGCTATTTGAGCTGCTAGCTCTTTGATAGGGATGTCTCTATACTGTTTATATTTTAATGAAAGTGCAAAAGGGTCTGCATTTTCATTTTCCAAAATAAAACTTTGGACATCCTTATCGAGAAGCTTTTCAATCAATATACAAGGTTATTACTGGTCATAAACTGTGCTATCTGCACGGCATTTGTTGCAGCACCTTTTCTGAGGTTATCTGCTACAATCCACATGTTCAACGTGTTTGGTTGAGAATCGTCTCTGCGCAAACGACCAACAAAAACCTCATCTTTACCATGTGCGTTTAGTGGCATAGGGTATATGTTGTTAGCAACATCATCTTCAACAATTATACCTTCAGCACTTTCAAGTTTCTGTCTCACGTCACTGATGTCAAAATCTTTGTAAAATTCTACGTTGACAGACTCAGAGTGGCCTCCCATAACCGGTAGCCTTACGGCTGTAGCAGTGATAGCAATATTATCATCCTGAAGAATTTTTCTGGTTTCATTCACCATTTTCATTTCTTCTTTTGTATACCCGTTTTCCATAAACACATCAATGTGAGGTAACACATTCATATCTATTTTATGTGGGTAAACTTTATCGCCTTCTGTTCCACTGCGCTCATTCATCAGCTGATCAACAGCAGCTTTACCCGTACCAGTTACAGATTGGTAAGTGGAGATAACTAGTCTTTTAATTTTGTAAGCCTTGTGAAGTGGTGCTAATGCCAACACCATTTGAATGGTAGAACAATTAGGGTTGGCAATAATTCTATCATCAATTCTTATCACCTCACCATTAACTTCTGGGACAATTAATTTATGCTCTGGGCTCGTTCTCCATGCT
>CAYGNU010000148.1:0-9105 GCA_964351175.1 uncultured Roseivirgaceae bacterium
GATCGCACTTTGGAATCGACCCGAAGAATTTGAACCGGGTGTTCACGTACTCCCAAAATCTCTTGATGAAAAAGTAGCTCGCCTTCACCTTTCAAAAATTGGTGTTGAACTTGAAACTCTTTCAGAAGAACAAGCCGCTTATATCGGGGTTCCAATTACAGGCCCTTACAAGTCAGATGAGTACAGATATTAGTATCTGATTCAATTTTTTAAAAGCCTTCTTATTTAGTTAAGAAGGCTTTTCTTTTACAAAGAGATAATCAATTTCGAAAACCCTTTTGCTTTAAATAATTAAGCAATTCTTCAGGATAATCAGTTTGAATGATTGCGGGATTTTTCACTATTAAAGAATCCATTTTTGCAGTATTTCCTTCCAGAAAAAGCTCATCCGTTTCCCATAATGAATTAATGAATATCAATTGTTCATTATTTTTTGCCTCTTGAATTATTTCATCTTTATAGCTTTCATCGGTAAAGTGAATAAGTTTTGAAAGAACATATTCATTGTAGTATCTCACCTCTCTAATATTATTCGCAAGTGGCAAGACGGCATATAAACTATCTAAATCCAAAATATCAGTCATAAGCTCAGGATCCCATATATAGCTAATCACTTTATGCTCCATTTCAAATTCTCTTAACAACGCATAGTAATCTTCTACATTGATATCTTTTAGATCTAGATTAAGGATCACCTCCTTATCATAAGTGATCTTTAAAACCTGTCTTAAGGTGGGAATCTTTTCATTTGTAAGAGTATCAGAATGGATTAAGTTATAATCCAATAGCTCTTGATAAGTCATTGTTGATATGTAGCCTGTCCCATTGGTAGTACGATCAATATCATGATCATGCATTATAACCAAACTATCATCTTTAGTAGTCCTTACGTCTAGTTCAATTATATCTACACCGAGAGAAATAGAAGCAGTTATTGCCGATAGCGAATTTTCTGGGTGGTCTTTGTTTGTAGCCCGGTGTACACATACCAAGATATTATCCTCTGATAATTCTCTAACAGTTTGAATTACTTCTGCTTCTTGGGTTACCTCTTGTTCCATTGTATTCGAAGAACAGGAAATAGTAATTATGGCTACTAATAGAACACTATTGATTTTAAAATTCATGAGAGATTGATTTAAGCTATTTTATACTGTTTTGATACTTGGCAAACTTCGAAGTATTTCAGCACTCATTTCTGGCGATGTATCTCTTTGAGAATTTGCTAACATTTCATAGCCAACGTTAAATTTTTTGATGGTAGCTGAGCGTAGTAGAGGCGGATAAAAGTGCATATGATAATGCCATTCAGGATAATCTTTCCCATCTGTAGGTGCCGGATGATGCCCAGCTGAATATGGAAAGGAAACATTAAATACATTATCATATTTTGAAGTTAACTTTTTTAAGATATCAGCTAGGCCCGTCTTTTCAACTTCATTCATATCCGTCATTTTTGCAAATGGTCGTCTACTTATCACCAAAGTCTCGAAAGGCCAAAAAGCCCAAAAAGGGACTACTACTACAAAGTGATCATTCTCGATCACAATTCTCTCTTTTAACTCTAGTTCAATATCTAAATAATCTGAAAGTAAAGTCTTCCCTGATTTCGCAAAGTATTTCTTAAATTGAAATAACTCCTTAGCTGGTTCATCTGGAATTGTTTCTTGTGCCCAAATCTGGCCATGAGGATGAGGGTTACTGCATCCCATAATTTCACCTTTATTTTCGAAAATCTGGACATAATTTATGAAGTCTTTCGAGCCAAGTTCATCATATTCCTGAACCCACAGGTCAACTACTTTTCTAATTTGAGAAACTTCCATATCTGGTAACGTCAGATCATGACGGGGGGAAAAACAAATTACTTTGCAAATACCTCTCTCCCCTTTAGCCTCAAGCATTCCTCCTATTTTTATAGTATCTGATGAACTTTCACTTAATAATGCACTGAAATCGTTTTTAAAAGAATAAACGGATTTATAGTCAGGATTGTACTCACCATTAACCCTTAAATTTCTGGGACAGAGATAACATTCAGCATCATGTTTTGTTCTTGATTCTGAAGTTTTCTTCTCATGCCGCCCTTGCCAAGGTCTTTGCGTTCGATGAGGGGAACCTTGTACCCATTCTCCAGTTATTAAATTTAATCTTCGATGTGGATCTTTGTTAAAATCTAAACTCATTAGCTGTTGAATTATTTATTTATGGCAGTTTCAAATCAGCTTCTAATACTTTAGCCCCTGAGTTAATTTGAGTGATATAAATCTCAGCTTCAAGCCCCAAACGTTCTTTATAGCCCTCAAAGATATTTTCGCAGAAATCTCCAACGTATTGATCTTCAACAAGATTAATCGTACAACCGCCGAAGCCTCCTCCCATCATTCTTGACCCGAGAACGCCTTTTTGACCTTTTGCTATCTCAACTAAAGCATCTAGTTCAATACAACTCACCTCGAACTCGTCGCTTAACCCTTGATGTGATTTAAACATGATCTTTCCGAATGCAAAAAAATCATTATTTAACAAACATCTACTAGCGTCGATTACTCGTTTGTTTTCATCTAATACGAATTTACACCTATTATACACTTCAGTTGTAAGCTCATCTTTATATTTTTCAAGTAACTCAAAAGAGACGTCTCTAAGATTAACGACCTTGGAATCATATTTCCTTAGTAATCCCGCTCCTTCTTCGCATTGAGTTCTTCGAAGGTTATATTCTGAAGAAGCAAGATTGTGACTTACTCTAGAGTTGCAAATCACGATCTTTATATCTTTTCGATTAAAGGGTATCAACTTGTAGTCTAAGCTTCTGCAATCTAGTAAAAGAGCTGTTTTTTGTTGCCCATGGAGATTGACGAATTGATCCATAATGCCACAATTAACACCAATGTGATTATGCTCAGTTAATTGACCAATTTTCGCCATCTCTCTTTTGTTCAAATTCAATTCAAAGACTTCATTAAGGGCTATTAAAACTGCTCCCTCTAATGCTGCTGATGAGGATAAACCAGCTCCAATTGGAATATCTCCACCAAACACTATATCAAAACCTTTTGTTTGATAACCCCTCCTATTCAACTCAATTATAACACCCTTTATATAATTGAACCATTGTTTATTACTTTTTTCAAGATGATTTAAATTCATTTCAATTGACTCATCTAAATCAATTGAATGCGCTCTAATTGTATTCAATTGATTAGACGTTATACCAAGAACAATACTTTTGTTTATTGTAGCTGGAAGAACAAATCCATCGTTATAATCAGTGTGATCTCCAATCAGGTTTACACGACCGGGCGACTCTACCAATACTGGAGAGGTTTTATATAAAGACAAAAACTTTTCTGATATCTTTTCTGCGAGCTCAATCATAT
Organism: uncultured Roseivirgaceae bacterium; assembly: GCA_964351175.1. Classification (GTDB taxonomy): domain Bacteria; phylum Bacteroidota; class Bacteroidia; order Cytophagales; family Cyclobacteriaceae; genus Fulvivirga. The sequence continues at coordinate 3,384 of CAYGNU010000148.1, forward strand.
AGGCAATAATTTATATTATACTTCCGCAAACCCTTCCTCTATACTGATTTTTGTAAACCAATTATTCAGTTGACCGGGCTTTATTGATTTACTGCTTCCTTTTAAAATAGCTTCGGATAGGCAATCTGTATTAGCCGTTGTTGGCTCTAATGCTATTGAATAATCTTTAACTCCTCTTCTTTCTGGCCAGCCACCATAACATAACCAGATACCTAAATGACTTATCTGATTAGTATCGAAATTAAACACAATTGATTGATTACTTTTTTTCCTAAAAAGTGCCGCCTTACCAACTATCATATTTTCGGCAAAAAGCTTTGCTGCTATTCCTGAGTTCTTTTGCTGAACTCGGTTTAATGATTTTCTGGATTTAACTCTTATCGGCCATTTAGCTATTTCTCCCTTTTTAAACTCTGGATGTGTTGAGTAGTATACTTGCACTTCTTTCACGCCTTTAGGTAGAATAATCTCGTCATTTAAATCAATTTCGAGCAAGGGATGAGAAGCCCAGAGATAATTAAAAAGTGTACCTCCAATATTCTTTAGATTATACACAATCAGTATACTATTTGACTGAAGTGTTATTTCCTTGCTAAAAGTGTATTTCTGAATTACACCATTTGCTGTTAACGAACATGAATTTTCGGTTTTAGAAAACTCCCATTCCTGAGTCCACAATTCTCCATGATCGGGATATGAAATCTCTGAATTATTTTCGTATAACGTAGTTGAAGAAACCGTCGGGAAACATTCATCAAAACCGAAAGAAAAAGGAGGAATAAAATCTATTCCATACTTAAGTCTCCCTCTTAGATCCGAAGACTTAGTTTTCTGAGTTAAAAACTCTGTACCTGAAACTTTACTTTTTATACTAAGAATTTTCCCACCTAACTGAGGAGCAATAATAACCCTGATTAGCTCATTTTCGATTGATACTTCATCGGTTTTAAAGGAGCTATTCTTTTTAATATGTGGAGTTTTTACGAGCACTTTATCCAGTCTAATTTCTTTTATATTTATCAAAGACATTTATCACAGGTAGTGCATTACCATCATCGTCAAAAATACCTCGTGATCTTATTTGCATTCCTTCATTTACAGCAGGTTCCCACCAAAAAATCCCCTTCATTCTTACATCAGGAATATTAATCATTAATTCATGGATTGATTCTAAAAATTCTTTTTGTCCATCAGGTGTTTCAGGAAATGGAGCCCGATTTTGATTATTGATATATTCGGCTGGTCTCCAGTTATAGGCCGCCTCAACTAATATTATATCTTGCCTGAAGTGATTCAGTAGGGATAAAAGATTCTCTCGGAGCTCAAGTAAATTGCCATGCCACCATGGGTAATATGAAAGTCCAATTATATCATATTGAATACCGTATGATTCTATTCTTTCATAAAACTCTCGGTTACCTTTAGTATCAGCTCCATTATCATAATGAATCATAATAAGTGGTCGCATTTCTTGTCCGCGCCCGGCATCTACCCCATTAATTCCTGCTTTAATCAACCCTGCAAATACATCCCAATTTTCAGGTAACTTTCCTGCTGGCCACATCATCCCATTTCGAATTTCATTTCCGATCTGTACCATTTCAGGCATTACTCCAGCATTTCTAAAAGCAATAATCGTTCGTTTGGTGTATTCAAAAACTGAGTCTTCTAATTCTTCATAGGTTATACCTTGCCAAGCAGCTGGGAGAGGTTGTTTACCGGGATCAGCCCAACTATCTGCATAGTGGTAATCCAACAAGAATTTCATTCCTCGCTTCTTAGCTTCTTGCGCTAATTTGATCGTATACTCTAAATCATTTGGTAATTGAGTAGGAGTATGAAACAAACGAAGCCGTATCCAGTCATAGCCGTGATCTTTAAAAATATCTAGTCCTGGCTTTGCTACTCCCCCATCTTTGAAAACAGTACCGTTTTCCTCTGCTTCCATCAAGAAAGACAAGTCTGCACCAATTGCATAATTAAGATGAAATGTTGAAGAATCAGATTTCTGAGCTTTTAATCCCTCAGTAGAAAAGCAAACCAATAAGAGTACCAAATATTTCTTCATGATATTCTTAATTCGATTTTATTTGAATTGAACCAACTTCTAACCCATTGGAAACCGCTGTTATCTTGATATTATCGGGTGTTTTACCCGCCCGAAGTAAAATTGTAGCCGTGCCGGCTTCGGAATTAATTGGGTTCTGTCCTATAAGTTCACCATCTCCCTCAATGCTAAAACTTATCTCATTCTTTGAATTGAAAACTATATTTCCGTTTTCATCTGTGATATTGGCGTAAACAAAAACGACATCATTTGTATTGCTCTGAACTTCCTTACCGCTAAGATCAATGGCCATAAATATTTTTGAAGGCTCTCCAGATGTAACACTCTTATGTGTTGCTAATATTTCACCATCAAAATATGCATTAGCTACTAATTTACCGGGAGTAAAAGAGTCTAATTGAAAAGTAAATGGAGGGTGTTTAAGATGAGATGAAACACGATCAGAGTCAGGAGTTTTCCTTGATATCTCTTCCCCGTTTAACACCAAAGCTACTTCATCTGCATTGCTAAATACTTTTACTTCAGTAAAACTTGGGTCGGACCAGTAGTTTGCAATATAAACCATAGGCTCATAGAACTCTGAACCATCATTTGTTAAGTCTGGATCTACTTGGCTCTGATAAAAGTAGTTTACAAATTTTGGAATGCGAAAGATGTCTTGAACTCCCGAGGCTTCTAAGTCTGGAGCGTATCCTCTGTTGTAATCATACATTACCCAATTTGCATCACCAAATGAATTTCCTTTTAGATTTGAATTATGAGCTTCCTGAAAATTTAATGCCTGCTGAGTTAAACGGCGCTGCCCATTGCTCCGTAATTGACGTGAGTTTCGTTCTTCTTCCTTTAGATTTTCGAACGCCGTCTGATTAAATCCTGCATTTTGAGCATAGTATTCCCAATCACCATATTCTGCTATAAATAGTGGTTTATTTTTTCCGTAATCACTCCAATATAAAGGAGGTTTAGAATGTTGACGCGCCGGAATAAAAATATCATACGCATAATCTAACCAACCACTTGTATATACATTCTGTATTGGTAACTCTTCTTTTACAACCGAATCTGCCAGTTCCATAAACTCTTCTGGCATACCAGATTCGTTTAATGAAGCTTCCCAAATAATCACACTTGGGTGATTTCTATCTCTGCGAACCATTTTTCTTACATCAGCTAATGCCCTTTCTTGAAATAATTCATTCCCAAAAAATTGCCATCCCGGTATTGCATCCATAAAAAGAAGCCCAAGTTCATCACATGCTTCCAGAAAAGCCGGATCAGGTGGGTAATGAGCTGTTCGAACGAAATTAAATCCAGCCTTTTTAATCTTATATGCGTCTCTGAATTGAGCATTATTTGAAAGAGCATAACCTATATATGGATAGTCTTGATGCCGATTTGTACCTCTTAGATATACTCTTTCCCCATTAAGAATGAATTGGTTGTTCTCATCAAATCCGAATGTTCTAATACCAATTTTCTGTTGATAAGAATCAATGAAACCAGATTCATCGAACAATTGAACATCAAGAGTATAAAGTATTGGAGAATTCGGAGACCATAGCTGAGGGGTTTTAACTTTCAATTCGTCAATTTGAATAGAATTTGATAGCTGATTAATCTGGATTTTGGATTCCTTATTCGAAACCTGTTTCCCATTTAAATCCCTAAGAATCACATTTAAGGTAGCAGAGCTATTCTCACTCCTCCCATTTTCAATATCTGTTTGAACCACAACAGTAGCTTCATCATTAGACACATTTTTAAAATGAACAAATACTCCTCCAGCAGCTGTGCGATTTGCGAGTATCGGATCGGAAATTCTAAGCTGATCTTTTATGATTAAGTAGGCATCTCTATAAATACCTCCATAGTAGTTAAAGTCTAAATCTGCTATTGGTTTACCTGGTGGGATCTCAGGGTTGTCCTCATTATTGACTTTAAGTAGCAAGATATTCTCTTCACCAAAGTTAACTGAATTCGAAATATCAACAACAAAAGGTAGATAACCACCCGCATTGTAATAAACTTTTTCGCCATTTAAATAGACTTCAGCCTCGTGCATTACAGCCTCAAATTTAATAGCAATATGTTTTCCTGATAACTCTGAATCTAGATTGAAGTATTTTCTATAATAGCTTGTTCCTTGCCATTGTTGACCATCTATCACCAAAGGTTCAATATTAGCTGTATGAGGCAAGCTTACTGTTTCCCAAATAAGATTACTTTCCTTATCAGTTAGTTCATCAAATGTTAGTTCTTCATCTATATCTTTAACGAATTCCCAATCTGAATTAAACAGCTTGGTATGATCGATTGATTTTTTAAAAGATGCATCACTACAACCAAGAAGTACAATAATGGGAAGTAAGTAAAAGAATCTAATCATGCTTCTAATTCAAAAATTTATTGTATTGAAAAGGTTTATTTCCCGAAGTCATATTCATACTTCATGAAATCAAAACCTGTATGTGCATTTCCTTCATAATCAAAAAAGGCATTATTTTCCCAAGAAGACCCTTGTCCCCACAGATCTTTTATATTTGACGTAATCCAAGCGGGCTCCCAGTAGAAAATTCCGCTTCCTCCCCCATCTATTACTTCTTGAACAAGATCAATCATAAATTGCTTTTGCCCCTCTTGTGTAGCTTCGTAACCCTCTATCAGACTATCATTTCCAAGGATGTTACCGTAATTATCAGCGTTTGTTAAAGTCCATGGATATGCCGTTTCTAAGATCATCACCTCACGATCATATAAAGCCTTAAAATTTTCTACATAGTTAGATATTCTATTGATGGAAATCTCAGACCATTTTGGATAGTAAGAAAAGCCCACTACTTCAAAGTCAGTTACTTTTCCAACTGAAATCACATTATCAAACCAATGAGTTACATTCTCAGGCTGGGCTACATGCAGCATTATTGTTATCTCTTTATTAGTAATGTTTTCAACATCTCTAATAGCTTCAATGCCCTTGTTCAGTAAGACTCCTAATTCTTCCCAGTCATTAGATTCACACACATTAGCAATGGGATGTACTAGACCGCAATTATTTTCATTTCCCACTTGCACCATTTCTGGAAGAGCATCTTCGCCATGTAAGTACATTAAAGTAGAATAGGTATACTGATAAATTGAATCAGCCACAGCTGCTAACTCTAGATTCTCCCACGCAGCAGGCACTTCTTGTCTTCCTGGATCAGCCCACATATCTGAATAATGATAGTCTAACAAGGTAGTCATCCCGGCTTCTTTCGTCTTTATTATTGCCTTCTTAACATCCTGTATTTCATTATAATATTGAGTTCCACTATCTCCATATATCTCTTTTGTCCATGTAGGATCTTTAAATAATCTAAATCTAGCTGTAGTAGTCCCATATTCAGCAAATATTTGATAGGGATCTTTTTCTTCGCCTTCCACTTTATATACTCCATCGAAATCTAAGATTTGATTTACATAGGATAGATCTGCTCCAAAAACAAAATTCTCTTTTAATGTTTCTTTAGGCTCTTCTGTTACCGGATTTGATTTTTCGTTACAGTTAAGAGTGAACAATAATAGCAAGTAGATCGAAAGATTTGTCATTTTAACTATCTTTTTTTTTATGTAAAACAATTGATAAAGCACAGTTTTATTGAATTGAATTTTAAA
>CAYGNU010000149.1:0-9097 GCA_964351175.1 uncultured Roseivirgaceae bacterium
GATCAAGAAAAACTTCATCTTCTAGTGCCTCAATGCGCTCACCTAAATTTTCTAGAATTAGGTAGTAGCTATCTACTATAGTGTCAATTAATCTATAAAAAAGGTAATCTGCACCCCGCTTTCTTGCTTTACTTTTTGGATCATTTTTTAACCTATTGCGAAGACCATCAAACAGATCACCTTCTCTTTCTTGAAATGAGATGAGGAAATTTTTACCCAGGATAAAGCTCATTTGCTCATATATAATATGTTCACCTTTTAACGCATTAAGCGTTTTAAGTGTGAAAAATATATAGTGATCATAGTCTTCTATTTTAGGCCTTTGGTCAGGGTTCAAAACATCTTCTAATACCAAGGGATTAATTTCAAAATGCTCACCCACTTTTTCTATAAAGTCTACATTATGTAAACCATCAATATTGAGCCAATTTACTTTTGTATCTGTAATTTTATTTAAGGCTTCCTCAGGATTTTTATAAATGGTCTCATCAAATTCAGTATCATGATAATGGATAAGATCAATCGTGGATTTATCTGTTATTTTTTCACCTAAATGTATTAATTGACCAGGAGGCAGGCCGGCAGTTTTAGCAGCAGACCGGATTTTAGGAAAAACTAGTTTGGGTAAATTGGAAAGGTCAGGTAGATTAAATTGCATTATACTTCTTTCTTTTCTTTATAAACAATGGTACGGTATGGGAAAGGAATTTCAATACCTTCTTTGTCAAATCGCTCTTTTATTGATTTATTCAAGTCACATTTCATCACAAAGCCATCAACTGGATTATTGGCCCAGACATAACCTCTTAAGTTAACAGAGCTATCACCAAAATCAATTAGTCGAACCACTACAGCAGGTTTATTCTCTTCAATATCTTCTTTAGATCTTCGATCTAAAAAATTAGGATGTTTTTCGGCCTCTTCTTGAATTATTTTCATGGCCAGATCAATATTTGAATCATAAGAAATGCCCATAACTATATACATGCAAGTCGCATCTTCATTCAATGAGGAATTAATAATAGTCTCATTGCTAATCACAGAGTTTGGAATTACTATCCTTCTGTTTTCATAATTTCGAATTACGGTATGCCTTAGGGTTATGTCCTCTACTTCACCTGACATATTATTGCTTATTGCAATGTGATCACCGACTCTGAAGGGTTTGAAAATGACTAAGAAGATACCTGTGATGATATTAGAGAAGGCTGATTGGGATGCAAAACCAAGGATAGCCGCAAATACACCAGCACTGGCAAAAAGTGTAACTCCATATGCTTTTAACTCAGGTATGCGATAAAATATTATCATCATCGCGATGGTGAAAATAATCAAACTCACCGCATTCTTAAAGAAATTATACTTTGTAGGATCTACATTTAATTTTGCAGAAGCGGCCTTGACAAAACGGCTTAATGCATACCTGAGAATTTTAGAAATAATGAAGGCAATTACCAGAATAATCAGCGATGTTACTATATGATTAAAGGCAATAGATTGAGTGTCCATAGTGTATTTTCAATTCGGAAAGAAAGATACGGTTTTATTCAATATTCGAGCAAGAGCTGATAGAAATAAAGGTTAATGTTTAAGAGTTTCAAGACCTATTAATTATCAAAATATTGTCGTATTTGAAATAAAAGCAGTGATAAATGAAATTATTTTGATTGGGAAATATTCTGTCAGTAATATTGCAGCACACTAGTCAGGATGGCTCTAAATCTAAAAGAAATAAAATCGCCCATAGCTTCTGAGATGGAGGAATTTGAAATAAAATTTCGAGCATCGATGAAAACCAAGGTTTTTCTATTGGACAAGATTATGGGCTATATAGTCAAACGTAAGGGCAAGCAGATGCGCCCGATGTTTGTTTTCTTAAGTGCTGGTACTTGTGGTGCAATACAAGAGTCTACCTACAGAGGCGCTTCCTTAATAGAACTTTTACACACCGCTACTTTAGTTCATGATGATGTAGTTGATGATGCCAATTATAGGAGAGGGTTTTTCTCAATTAATGCATTGTGGAAGAATAAAATAGCCGTTTTAGTAGGAGACTATTTACTATCTAGAGGGTTATTACTTTCCGTTGATAACGAAGACTATGGATTGTTAAAAATAGTTTCTACTGCGGTAAAGGAAATGAGTGAAGGAGAGTTGCTGCAATTTGATAAAGCTCGTCACTTGGACATCAATGAGGATGTTTATTATGAAATAATTCGTCAGAAGACCGCTTCTTTAATAGCGTCATGCTGTTCGGTTGGTGCAAGCTCTGTTGGTGCTGATGCTGATAAAGTAGAGCGAATGAGACTGTTTGGAGAGAAAGTAGGTATGGCCTTTCAGATAAAAGACGATCTTTTCGATTATGGCGATGATGAGATAGGAAAACCTTTAGGAATTGATATCAAAGAGAAGAAGATGACACTTCCTTTAATAAAAGCGTTAAGTCTTGCGCCATGGTTAGAGAAAAGGCGAATCATCAATATTGTTCGTAACCACTCTGAAAATAACAAGAAAGTAAAAGAGGTGATCGAATTTGTCAAGAAATCAGGTGGACTCGAGTATGCTAAAGAAGTGATGAAGAAGTATTTTGACGAGGCCATGGAAATTTTAGAATCCTTTGAAGACTCTGTTTATAGAAATTCTCTTTCTCAACTGGTAAGGTTTACTATTGAGAGAACTAAGTAAATTTTATTTCAACTTTTTTATCGCAGATATAGTCCATCTATAACGATTGAAGAGCAAGCAGCTTTAATCCGAGATGCTATTTCATTTTCATAGGCAATCTAAATCTTTTAAATTGAGGAATGAACGAATGGATTTCATCAATTGAAAGCCCGATCAAAGATTTGGTCGTGTTGGCTGCAGTAGTTCTTGTTTCGATACTAGTCAGTTTTATACTTTACCTCATTTCAAAATCGCTTAGGATTGATCCTAATCTTGATAAGTATGAATTGACAAAATTACGGAAACCACTTTTTTTCCTAGTGTTCTCCATACTCATGCACCCAGCAATGCTACTTCTTGAGTATTCCTTTGCTTGGTTAATTCAGTTTCAAACCATATTATTGATTTGGGCGTCTGCTTGGTTATTGATACGCATTGTAAATCTTGGGCGCATGGTTTTGCTGGGACAATACAGTCTGGAAGCTGAAGATAACCTTAAGGCAAGAAAAATATTCACACAGGTTAGGGTTTTTGAGAGAATAATTATTGTACTCATTGTAGTAGTAGCCCTTGGTATGGCCCTAATGACTTTTGATAGTATAAGACAGGTAGGAATTAGCCTTCTTACTTCAGCTGGAATAGCAGGTATCATCGTTGGTCTTGCTGCACAAAGAGTGATAAGTAACATACTAGCAGGTTTTCAGATTGCCATAACACAGCCTATCAGGATTGATGATGTGGTAATTGTAGAAGGAGAGTGGGGAAAAATTGAACAAATAACACTCACCTATGTGGTAGTAAATATCTGGGATAAAAGGCGTTTAGTTGTACCGTCAACTTATTTTATTGAGAAACCTTTCCAGAACTGGACGCGAACAACCTCGGAGCTCTTGGGCACAGTCTTTCTATACACAGACTACCGTATGGATGTTGATATCCTGCGTGAGGAGCTTACAAAAATTTTGGCTACAACTGACTTGTGGGATGGTAAAGTCAATATTATTCAAGTGACAGACTCCAAACAAAACTCAATGGAATTGAGGGTATTAGTTAGTTCTAAAGACGCCCCCACCGGCTGGGATCTAAGAGTCTTAGTTCGTGAAAAATTGATTGCATTTCTTCAGAAAGAATATCCTGAAATGCTACCTAAGACCATAGTAGAACTGAAGCAAGACTAGTTTAGTTGAGCTAAACTGAATTTAATTGTCCAATCGAATTAAAAGTAGCTAAACTTCCGCTAAATTGGCACTAGGCTTAGGCCATTATTAATACCAATTTTATGGAAATAGCAACACTTGTCACCATTGGAGTTATCATAGTAGGCCTTTGGTTATTCTTATACATATTTCCTTTAAGTCTCTGGATCACTGCCTTATTCTCAGGAGTATCGGTCAATTTATTTGAATTGGTTTTTATGAGGTTCAGAAAAGTTCCCCCTAGTTTGGTGGTCAATTCTATGATTACAGCAACTAAAGCGGGTCTTTTAGACATTTCAATAAGTCAACTTGAAACTCACTATTTAGCTCATGGTAATTTAACGGCTGTAATAAAAGCATTGATTGTTGCCGACAAAGCGAATATGAGTTTGAGTTTCAAGCAGGCTACTGCAATTGATCTTGCAGGTCGTGACGTATTGCATGCGGTTCAAGTTTCTGTTACACCGTATGTGGTTATTGTTCCTGCTATCACTGGCATTTCTCTTGACGGGATACAATTAATAGCTGAAGCTAGAGTTACGGTGCGAACGAACCTTCAAAGACTTGTAGGAGGAGCTGGAGAAGAGACAATTAAAGCTAGAGTAGGTCAAGGTATTATATCAAGTATTGGTACAGCAAAAAGCTATTTAGACGTTTTGGAAAATCCTGAAAGAATCTCCAAATCCGTATTGGCCAATGGACTGGATGCGGGTACCGCCTATGAAATATTATCTATTGACATTGCAGATATTAATATAGGTAATAATATTGGAGCCATGCTTCAAATCGATCAGGCAGGTGCAGATTTAAGTGTAGCTAAGGCAAAGGCTGAAGAACGCAGAGCAATGGCAGTGGCTCTAGAGCAAGAAATGACAGCTCGTGTTCAAGAAGCAAAAGCAAAAGTAATTGTAGCCGAAGCAGAAATCCCATCTGCAATGTCTGATGCTTTTCGAAAAGGAATTCTTCTAGGAAAGCGTAAGTAATTTTAATCTTCTTTTATTGAAGGATAATTTTAATTGATTATTCCTTAAATTCATCTTTCATAAATTTATTGATCTATGCGATTCTTAAAGTCGACTTTAATCCTAATTTTCTCCTGCACAATCATCTCCGCTGATATACCAAATGGCATTGATGCTTATCTAGCAGATGACATGGATTATTTAGTTTCTTTCTATAAAGAGAGGCATATGAACCCTGAAATTTCATTAAAGGAAGAGAAAACTGCTGATGCATTAGCGGCTGAACTAAGAAAAGCTGGATATGAAGTCACTCAAAATTTTGGAGGTTATGGTATTGTGGCCATACTTAAAAATGGTAAGGGCCCGCAAATACTTTATCGCACTGATATGGATGCTCTACCAATGTATGAGAAGACTAATCTTGCTTATACTAGTCAGTTAACAACAGATTTGAACGGCACCGAGGTGGGCACTATGCATTCTTGTGGGCACGACATACACATGACTACATTATTAGGAACAGCCAGAGCTATGGCTCAAAATAAGAAAGATTGGAAAGGAACTTTAATGCTGATCGGCCAGCCAGCAGAAGAAATAGGTCAGGGCTCTAAGATGATGCTAGAAGCGGGACTTTATGAAAAATTTGGTACACCAGATTATGGAATTGGATTGCACAGCAACCCAACTATAAAAGCAGGTCAAATAGGAATATCCGATGGTTATACCATGGCTAACACTGAAACAATCGAAATAGATGTTTATGGTGTTGGAGCACATGGTGCAGCTCCCCACATGTCTATCGATCCAGTAGTAATCAGTAGCATGATTATTATGGATTTACAAACTATTGTTAGTAGAAACGTGAAGCCTATTGATGATGCCGTCATAACTGTAGGTGCAATACAAGGTGGCACGGTGGCTAATATCATTCCTGATGAGGTAAAACTAAAGTTATCGGTAAGAACATTCAAAGAAGAGGTTAGGCAATATATTCACAAAAGAATTGTAGAAGTGAGTAACGGTATAGCCATGGCTGCAGGTTTACCCGAAGAAAAGTGGCCTAAAGTGAATATTCCAGATGTTTTCACGCCTGCTAATTTTAATGATACTGGTCTTACTAACCAGATAAAAGCTTCTGCTTCTAAAGCTATAGGTAATGATAATGTGTTGTATGCAGAGCCTCAATTGGTAGGGGAGGATTTCTCACGCTATGGCACTGGGGATAAAAAATTTCCAACGGTATTGTTCTGGTTGGGTACCGTAACACAAGAGAAAATTGATGCTAATGAATTACCAGGGTTACACTCGCCATTTTACTATCCAGAGCCTAAAGCGTCTATTGAAACTGGTGTGAAAGTGACTTCACAGACATTGATTGATTTGTTTAATTCGAAATAGTAAGATCATCCACTTTTAACTCTAACAAATTAATTAAACTATCAATTTTTTGATCAGGCCGATAAGGCCCTTTCATTTCTAAATACTCATCGAATTTCATCATATACATTCTATCGAGATATAATGAGAAAAATGTACTTTGTATATTACCTTCTTTTGTAAGCGTCATAAAAAGTACTAAAATATTTTACTCTGTCACTATATTCTGCTGAATGATGAATTACCAGTATTGGAACTTGACTAGCTTGAAACCCGACTTCATTACTTTTAGGATGACCCATTCTCTTGATCAAATAATCAATTCTAATTTTGTTTTCAATATCGGTCCTATTAATCTTATCCCAAATAGTAATATATTCTTCAGATCCATGACCAAAATTTTCAAGAACAATATTTTCTTGTTGTCTAGGTAATTGGTCATATTCCTGAATTTTTAATAGGTAAGATTGGAGGTCAGTTGAATTGTTGATGCTGTCAATCTCTCTGTTTACTTGATCGTGAAAAGCTGCGCTAGGTTGGTATACTTCAGATTTGCTTTCACAACATAAAAGTATGGGAGATATGAGAAATATAATAAAAAATCCCTTCAAAGTTCGACTGTGAATAATCCTCTAATTCAACTCCAGTTTCTCCAATAAAATATTAACCTTTTCAATAGGCTGATATGGCCCATCAATTTTTAAAAACTCATTGAATTTCAATTGATGCAAACCATCTAGGTAGATCACTATTAGATCAGGCTCAATATCCTTGTCTAAATACGCTTGATAAATCATTTCAAAGTAGGACGCTCTTTTGTCATAGGAAGGAGAATGTTGTAATATAAAAATGGGTGTGACCACGGCTAGCCCTCCTATAGAATCGGCATCTGGGTAGCCATACTTTTCTAGGTAATACTCTACTCTTATTAAATTCTCAATATCTGTTCTGCTGATTTTCTCTTTGATGGTCTTGTGTTCCTCAGATTCGTACCCAAAGTTTTCTACAACGGTTTCTTCCTGAATTCTAGGTTCTTTATCAAGGCGATTGATGTAGAGTAAATATGATTCTTTCCTTAATGAATTGTCAAGGCTGCCAATTTCCTCTTTTACTTGTCGATGAAAGGTCATACTAGGGATGTACTCCTTTGGCTCGTTTTCGCAGCTTAACATAGCGATGGAAATAACAAGAAGCGTAAGGTATCTGATCATCAATCGAAGTTTATTGTTTGAGCATCTGTTGAGCTGTCAAATTTGAGAAAGCGTTTTTCGTTTTCAAAATTTATTTTCACCACATTCTGCTGTGTGGGGAATAGCTCCATTAAATATTCAGCTTTCAAAGAAAGAGATGAAAAGGACTTTGTTGAGGTAAAAGTTAAATTGATAAAGCATGCGTCACCTTCAATGGTAAAGGCTTGATATTTAAGTTCTATAGCTTGATTTTCAATTTTTAATTGAAAATATTTATTTAAATAAGATGCTATTTCTGCTGTACGTGAGTTGAAATAAACTTCGTTTGATGTAGCCACAACACTACCTGAATAATTTTGAACGGCAGCTTTTAGATCATCAGTAAATATTTTGATACTCACTTTTGAGGCTTCATTTTCATGAAGTTCTATCTCCGTTACAGAAATGTATATAGCATGATCAACACGAAGATCTTTCGCGAAGAAGGATGAAAATGTAATTAAAAGTAAAGAAAGAATAGAATACATAAGCTCTGACCCTCAATATTGAGAAATCAGAGCTATGAATTCAATAAAATGCATTATTTAATTTTTCCTTCTAGGCCTCTCCAACTTCCACCATTATATACCTGAGTGTAGCCTTTTGATTTTAAAATTGACTTGGCACTACCGCTTCTCATACCTGATGCACAACAAGCAATAATAGGCTGATCTTTATTTTTTAATTTTGTTAGATGCCTATCCAGTTCATTAAGTGGATAGTTTTTCGAACCTGAAATATTTCCTGTTTTAAACTCCTGAGGAGAACGAACGTCAATAATTACGCCTCCAGATTTTAGTAATTCTTTATATTCTGGTGTATTACCTAACCCAAATAAATTTTTTAGTGCTTCAATCATCTATTCTTATACTTTAAAATTTTCTGCTTCGAACCATGGACCAGCATTGTATGTTTCAATGCCTACTTGATGTAAAATTGCCTGAGCCATTCCACTTCTATTACCTGAGGCACAGCATAAAACTATTGGCTGAGCCATGTTTTTTATTTCTGTTACTTCATTAGTAATGATATCTAAAGGAATGTTAATGGCTCCATCAGCATGACCACCTTGAAATTCTTGAGGAGATCTCACATCAATGATTGTTCTACTTTGTGTATTCATAGCTTATTAATTTAATGATGGTACAAAGGAACGGTTAAAGGATTTTCTGATTTGTAACATTTGTTACTTGCCTGAATTATTATTTTGTACGATGGTGCTAGTCAATTATTACTTTGAAATCTGATGACAACAATGCATATTCATGATTATCAGACCAACCTGACTTTAGGGGTAACGCCAGGCGTCTTGTGCCTTCTTTTATCATCCCTACATTTTCTAATACTTTGGAGGAGCCAATATTGTCTACCGCGCATCCAGCTTCTATTCTATGAAGCTTTAATTCATTAAAACCAAACCCCAATACTGCTAAGAGGGCTTCAGTTGCAATGCCTTTATTCCAAAATTCAGGCATTAGTTTAAACCATACTTCACCAGATTGGTATTTTGAGTTCCCTAATTTTAGAGCGATAAATCCTGCGAATAGTTTTTCCTTAATCAATTCAATATGGAATGTAAAGTAGCGGCCTGACTCCTGATCTTTAAGTAAGTCATTAAGGATTATTTTGCTTGCTTCTATATCTTCAGGTATGCCTAAAGTATTATAAT
>CAYGNU010000150.1:0-9062 GCA_964351175.1 uncultured Roseivirgaceae bacterium
TCTTATCTGGCGATATGAGATCAATTTTTATTTTTTTATAATGGAAATCCTTATTTTAGTAATTATTAAGTTCCGATTTTGCATCAGTTGGTCCAAATAATACCACATGATCATATTTTAGAATCTCTTCTGCAATCCCTTTATAAAAAGCTTCATTCATTTGCTGTCTTTTATTGTGCATCAGGTTTTCACTTTTTTGCAAAGCATCTTCCTTTGTGTCAGTAGTGAATTGTGATATTATTGAATGATTTTTTTTGTTAGAATATATATTTATAAAATCAGCAGTTGAATGATCCATCCAAATGCCTAAATTCTTTTGTGCTTCCATTGTTCTATTAGTCTAATTATGTGTAATCATTTTTTGACATTTGATGAAAGGAAAACCCGCTAAAACTTAACAGATCATGAAACGTCAGAAACAGTTATTCGCTTTCGATTAAGATGGGTTTAACTTCAATATTTATTTCCATGGTAATTTTTGATTTCACAGAACGACTTATCAAACAAGCATCCTCTGCTTTTTTCAAAATGCGCATAGCCTTATTTCTATTGTCCTCGCTATGTATTACCACGGTAGGATTAAGCAACACTTCGCTCATCATTAATTTACCATCCACCATTTCCAGCGTACCTTTTGCTTTACAACTGAAACTTGTAAAGTCTAGTGTAGAATTTTCTGCAATGGCTAAAAAAGTAGTCATTAAACAACCACTTATTGAAGCCACAAAAAAATGTTCAGGTGACCAGATTCCTTCCATTCCTTTAGGGAATTCGGGAGGGGTGGCTACCTCAATACAAACGCCATTTTTCTTGTTCAATTCTGGGGAACACATCATTCCTTTACGACTGTTTTCCCAATTTAGATCTACATTATAATAGTGTGATTCCATGTGTTTATTGTTTTAATATTTCTTTTAATCTTTGTCTTCCTCTAGATCATTATGGTTATCTCCGCCCAAACTATAATAATTATTTTCTTCATCTTCGCTGCCCACGCTTTCTTGTTGGTCGTCCAACTCTGATCCTGGAACATCCAAATCATCACCAGACATATCTTCATCAAAATCCTTTTCATTCATTGATCCTGCCTCCTCGTTTGGTGCTTTGTTTTTTGAAAGATCATTGGGGTTCAATGCCATTACTTTTTTTCCTTGGTTGTAGATATCTTCAGAAGGAGGATATAATGGATAACCTGAAAACTTAAGCTTGACCTCATCCATTTTTTTATTTAAACCCTCATGTGATATATCATACTTTTTTACCATGTCTACTAAAGAGTCATAGTATTCTTTTAAGTTTTGAGCATTAACATCATTTTCCGTTTCAGAAACTGTTATGGGCATTTCATTAATGTATTTAGATAATTCAGGAAATTCCTTATTTATGCTCATGGTGATATTTAGAATATCCTGTTCTAATTCGGCTATTGTTTTCATGATTAGATTGCTTTAGCGTGATTAAATTAATTCATAGCAAATTGCTCCGTACTGAAAAATCAATCCTAACAAATAATGACTTCTTCCTTAACTTCCGTTTTGCGTTTTTCTGCTCTCATTAAGTCAATTGGTAGAAGAAATGGCCTATCTCTATTGGAAAATTTGCGCCACATCATCCTCTATAAAGAAGGCATAAATTATTGATAATACTATTGATGTAACTCAAGGCTGATAATGATAGTTGTCAACCAATTCTTGGAACCTTTTTTTCTTAAATAGAATTCTTTTGTTCTATGCTTAGTAGCAAGACCAAGTTCCGAATAGGGGAGTCTGGATGTGTTACACAGTTAGGAGTTAGGTTTACATATATCCCACCTATCAATCATGTTGTTTCACTAAATATGGGTGGATTGCCTTTTTTTGAGTATTTGGGGTATTTGTTAGTGCTGTCGGTCTTAATGTTTCATAGAACGTTAACTCGTTTTACTACTTAACACTATGGCTTGTTTTTCATTAATATAGGTAAGAATGCCAAACCAATGGTTCTGTTATATTCACCCAATGAACTTACGGTCAATTCGTATTGTCCAATATTTGAATCGGCCATTGCTTTTATAGAGTGTACACAGATTTTAAGTCTTCTGCACCATTTCGTTTTTGTTTTAAATTGGCTAAAGTTTCCATTGGGCTTAATTATTTTTTCGTTCGGAGTTGCTTTCGTCTGCTCCATTGCTTTTTTGCCTTGTTATGATTTTAACCAATTCATACCACATTACAGCTACAAATCCTATGGCTATGCTGGTCAGTAATTGTTGTGCATCCAACCGATCGAATTCAAAAAATGCAGTTAATGGTGGCACATATAGCAGAAGTCCTGTAATGATAATTGTGATGCCAATAATGAGCAGGATCAAATTATTTTTGTAATTGAGAGTGGTGAATATTGAGTAATAAAAGGAACGATTGACCAGCGTTAGAAAAATATTAGCAGCAATTAAAACTGTGAATACAATAGTTCGTGTGTGCGCCTCATCAAATGACTGGAAAACGGAATATTGATAGGCAATCAATGTGCCTGCAGTAATGGCTAAGCCCTGAATGATGCTCGTTGTTAACTCTTTCCAGTTGAAAAATGTGTTGGTAAATGGCCTAGGTTTTTGACTCATGGTGTTCTTCTCCATGGGTTCATTTTCAAAAATAATGGAACAGGTTGGCCCCATTATCAATTCTAAAAAAATGATGTGTACGGGTGAAAGTATATTGGGGTAAACCCAGCCTAATGCCAAAGGCAAAAAGACGGTTAGGATAATAGGTATATGGATAGAGATGATATACTGAATGGCTTTCTTGAGGGTGGTGTAAATTTTTCTACCCATCGCTACAGCATCTACCATTTTGGATAGATCATCTTCAACCAAAATTAGCGAAGCGGCCTGTTTAGCTATTTCAGTACCTTTCTTACCCATGGCAACTCCAATGTGGGCAGCTTTTAAAGCAGGACCATCATTTACGCCATCGCCCGTCATGGCTACAATTTGTCCGTTTGCTTTTAAGGCATTAATTATTCTTAGCTTGGCTTCGGGAAACATTCTGGTGAATATATTGGAAGCCTTCACTTTTTCTTTCAATTCAGCATCCGAAAGCTGCATCAACTCATCTCCTGTTACACTTAACTCATGGCCTTTGAAGTCTATTTGTCGGGCAATGGCAGTAGTAGTAGCAGCATTATCGCCTGTAATGATTTTTACGGCAATTCCTGCTTCATAAAAGTTTTCTAATACCTTCTTGATGTTCTTCTTGGGAGGGTCATAAAAAGCTACTATTCCTTTGAAGGTAAAGGCTATTTCTTGTTGCGTAGAAGGATAATTATTGCCTTCAAAATTACTTTCACCCACACCTAAAACCCTGTAACCTTCACTGGTAATGGTTTCTATCGCTTCTTCAATTTGTTGCTTTTCTATTGCAGTCAGCTTGCAAACATTCATCAATGCTTCAGGTGCCCCTTTAGCCGCTATAATTCTTTTACCCGATTCATCTTCAAATAGATGGGTCATCATAGGCGGTTTTCCATCCAAGGGATATTCATAAATCATTTTGAAATTCGGACGATCATCGTCCATTTCTAAGCTGGCATAAGCATCATGTAAGGCGACTTCCATCGGATCAAATGGAATAGGTTCACTAGCCCACATGGCAATGGTGATGAGCTGTTTTTCATCATCAGTCAATTCTTCTTCCGGGGTAGATATTTTTTGGTTGGAGAGTGTGAAAAGCTTTGCTAAACTCATCTTGTTCTCTGTAATGGTGCCGGTTTTATCGGTACATATTACAGTAGCACTGCCCAATGTTTCAACAGTTTTCATCTGTTTTACCACTATGCCCATCTTCATCAAGCGCCAGGCACCAATGGCCATAAATGCACTAAAAGCCATAGGTACTTCTTCTGGCAAAATGCTCATAGCTAAAGTCAGTGCCTTGAGCAAACTGTCTAGTAAATCATAAGAATTGAAATAATTGATCCTCCAAACCACTAAGAAAACCACAGTGCCTGCAATCACTAGCTTTTTCACAAAACTGCTTATTTGTAGTTCTAGTGGCGTCTTTTCTTCCTTAATACCTTCAAGACTTTTACCTATTTTCCCAAGTTTCGTTTCATTGCCGATACTGGTAATGGTCGCAATGGCTAACCCACTAGCTACGGTGGTGCCTTTAAAAATAAAGTGGTCTTCTTTGTCTTTGTCTTTAAAAACCGATAAGGATTCTCCAGTAAGAATTGATTCGTTTACAGAGAAATCATTGGAATGAACAATTTTTCCATCAGCTGCAATGGATGTTCCTTCTTCCACTACCATGCTATCACCCTGCACTAAGTCTTCACTTTTTATTTCTTCAATCTTTCCATCTCTTATGACTTTACAATTGGGCTGTGTTAAAGTCTTTAGCTTTTGCAATGCATTTCGACTTCTTGAATCTTGATATAGGGAAATGACTGAAACAATGATGATGGCAGCTGCCAGAAAGATACCGTCACCGGGTTGACCGCTGATAAAGTAAATTAGGGAAGCGACCAACAAAAGGATAATCATAGGCTCTTGGGCCAATTTTTTTAAGGCATCTAAAGCGGTATTTTCCTTCTTATAATTTAACGTGTTTTGCCCAAATTGCTCCCTTGCACTGGTAACTTGCTCCTTTGTTAAACCTTTAATATCGAAATTGTCTATAAGCATTGCTGTTAACTCTTAATCCTTTGGATTGGCGCCTTTTGGGTTATTATCAATCTCGTCATTCTTAGCTTTTAATGCTACTTTTTCTGCCTGTTTACTTTGCTCCTTTTCACCAACAGACTCTTCAAAAGGAGATAGCGTTTCCTTTGCTAAGTTCAAAATGGCCTTTTGATCAGTGTCAGATAGTTTTTCTTCTGAGAACAAGCGTTTGATGAGTTCAGAGTTAAGTTTGTTAGAAGTTTTTGTATTTACTGTGTAGCTGAATTATAAAGAGGTAAAGGTTGTTCTATTAATGTTATAAGGTCTTACATACTCAAAGCCAAGATTTACATTTATCATACATTTTAAGTGAAATGTTGTATGTTACTCATTTAACCTACTTTCACCTAAGTATTTTCTTTGAAAGTCTAAAAATCTGATTTTCAGAAAGTTTTACTTTTAATACCAATCTCAATACCGATGAAGTTATACATCAAATACATGGTCAGCTTGTGGTGCAAAATGATGGTTAAAGAAGAACTTAAGAACCTTGGACTTCACTATGTTATTGTGGATTTGGGTATAATGAAAATGGGATATATATAATAAAATTGTGGAGGTGACATAGTATATGCTAAAGCTGATCCTAGTCAAAAGCTAAGGGTAAGGCGCTATATTGACAGGATTTATTAATGTAAAGTACTAGAAGATCCTGGCAGAAAGGAATTGGTTTATTTTGAAAGAGAGTTGATAGTTTAGCGTAACTTCAAAAGAAAAAGGAATTAAAGAATTACCAAATGGAAATATTAAGAAGTTGGAGAGAGCAAAAGGCAATGCTCAAACAGAGATTTTCAAATCTATCTGATCAAGATTTTGAGTTTAAAGAAGGACAAAAAGAAGGTATGCTAGACCAACTTTCTATTAAACTAGAGAAAACCAGAGAAGAGTTGAAATTGATTTTTGCGGAATTACAAACTTATTGAAATAGCCCTAATACAATAAGAACCAATCTTATTTAGAAGAAACCTCTTTTTCTAATTTATCAATGCGTTCAAGGTATTCTTGCTCTTTGCGGTGCATCTCTTCCTGAGTGGCCTGAAGTTCTTCCATGTTTTGGCGCATCTCCTCTTCTTGAGATCGCATCTCTTCTTCATTTTGCTGTGCTGTTTCAAGCAGTTCTTTTGTTCTTATCGTATTGTTAGCATTAATGATTGCTGAGGCTAGAATCTCACCTAATTTCTCTAAAAACTCAATTTTGTAGTCCTCATACTCTTGAAAGGAGGCTAACTCTAAAATGCCCTCGGTACGGTCATTATTTTTAAGTGGGATAATTACTAGATTTCTAGGCAGGGCTTCACCAAGCCCTGAAGTTATGTTCATATAATCTTCTGGAATAGCTTTCAATTTCATTGGTTCTCCTTCAAGGAAAGTTTGACCAATGAGCCCCTGACCAATGTCAATCTTTTTTTCTTCGAATTTCTTTCGATTATAAGCATAGCAGCTTATCAATTCTAGAAACTCTTCATCATTTTCATTTTTTAATAAATACAATCCACCCTGACTACTTCCAGTATAATTAACCACTTCTGAGATTATAGCCTCACTTAATTTTTTTAGGTTGTCTTGGTTTAGTCTTACCATTTCAGCAAACTTTGAGATGCCATCAGTCATCCAAAACCTTCTTGATTCTTCATCTTTTACTTTCCGCATTTGCTCACGCATGGTGATCAATTCCCCACTGATGGTTTCTGTATTCAATGGTTTATTATCGTCATTCATTCCTTCCCATTTAACATCCAGATCAGCCTTTGTGATACTCTGTATAAACCTCGTTGCCTTTTTGAGATTTTCGATCAAATTATGAATAATACTAGCTTGATCTTTTTTGGCATCAGATTTGGCTTCTCCGGAATTGAAAACATACGTTTTGTTACTCTCTTCCAATGAAGTAAACAAGTTTCTCAAAGCATAGTCATTTTTGCGCATGCGCTGAAGCACAAAAATCAACATAGGAACGCCAACAAATACAAGACTGAGAAGAGAAAAGAAACTTAGCGAAGTGGCATCTTCATAAGATGTTTTCGATTCTTCTTCCATCTGATTAAAATACTTATTCAGTGAATTTGTAACTAAAACATATTTTTGATAGAGATACAGCCCAGGATCTTTATTGAAAACATCTGCTGCTGCTTCACGATTTCCATTACTAATATCTGCAACACCTTTAGTTACTAATTCTTCATAAATAGCAATCTCATCAATGATATAATCTATACTGTCAATGGCCGAATAATTATATTTAACGGCCATAGATTTTAAATTATTCAGATTGTCCATGTAAGAAGCTAATGCTGTATTATAAGGAGATAAGAAACCTTCTTGCTGAGACATATAGTATCCTCTGAGGCCCAAATCCATCAATGTTACATTGTTGGCCAGACTCTCTATATAACTGGTCATAGCGGCATTATCCTTTATAAATTCATTTCTATCATCCAGCACTTGCCTATTCCAATACGATAAGCTTACAGCTATGATGATTAGGAAAAACACCACAATGATTCCAATGCGGATGGCGTAGTATTTTATAAATTCTATAAATCTATTCATGAAAGTAAATCTTGAATTGTACCTTCAATTTCGGCATAAATAATACTTGCATCAAAATTAATAGGAATAAAAAAAACTGAACCCAAGGTTAATCTTGAGTTCAGTTTAGATAAATAACTTTCAAGGAAAGTGTTAATTAGCTGTCTTTCAAGCTTTTCATGTCAATAACAAAGCGATATTTTATATCTGCTTTCATTACTCTATCATAGGCCTTATTTACATCTTGTATATTGATTGTTTCAATATCACAGACAATATTATGCTCACCACAAAAATCCAACATTTCCTGAGTCTCTTTGATGCCACCAATTAAAGACCCAGCTACAGATTTTCTGCCAAGTATCAATTGTCCGCCATGCATTGGTTCTAATGGCTCAATGGCTCCCACCATGCACATAGTCGCATCACGCTTGAGCAGAGACAAATAAGGATTTAAATCATGTTTAACGGGAACAGTATTCAAAAGAAAATCAAAGGACTTCATATGTTTCTTCATATCCTCAGGATCTTTAGATATTAGCACTTCATGAGCACCGAGTTTCTTGGCATCCTCACTTTTTGATTTTGAAGTTGTTATCATAACCACATGAGCACCCAAGGCATTAGCGAATTTAACACCCATATGTCCTAGTCCTCCAAGCCCGATCACACCTACTTTATCTCCTTTTTTAACCTTCCAGTGTCTTAACGGAGACCAAGTAGTAATACCAGCACATAATAAAGGGGCAGTTGCTTTTGCATCAATGTTTTCTGGTATTTTAAGAACAAAATCCTCTTCAACTACAATTGTCTCAGAATATCCACCGAAAGTATGACCGCCAAGGTCTTTATCTTTTCCATTATAAGTACCTACCGCACCATTCTCACAGTACTGCTCTAGGTCTTCTTTACAGGAATCACAAACTCCACATGAGTCTACAAGGCAACCGACACCAACAAGATCCCCTGTTTTGAATTTGGTTACCCCTTTGCCTGCTTCAATTATTCGGCCTACAATTTCGTGCCCTGGCACCGAAGGATATTTGGTTCCTCCCCAGTCGTTGTGTACCGTGTGAATGTCACTATGACAAATTCCACAATAAAGAATATCGATTTTAATATCTTTATCATTAACCGTTCTTCTTTCTATATTTAGTGGAGCTAAAGGCGATTTATTATCCACTGCTCCATATGCTTTTACCTGAGTCATATTATGATAATTTTTTTACAATTGATTCTAATTATTCAATGAAGATTAAATAAGTGAAATTGTTTTAACCTTCTAAAGAGTGAAGTTATTTTAACTACAACAGAAGTAACATTAAACAGGAAAAAAAATTCACTAATACCTGTATTGTTTTTGCCTTAATAGCGGTGAACAAGCTATTAAGCTTAGAATAAAAATTCTAAATCTTATTTTCTTGATTTAACCTGTTAAGGTCTTTCAATCACTCCTTCGTAGGTGATATTAGCTTTCAAGGAGCTACCTACAGAACAGTAACCATCTATGGCTAACTTGATGGCCTTTTCAAGTTCTTCTTTGTTAGCATCTGGAGAAACAAGGGTAAACACCATATGAATATCAGTGAAGTATTTTGGATGAACTTCTTGACGAGTACCATCTGCCTCAATTCTCAAATCAACCAGTTTTTTTCTCCTTTTTTGAATCATCAATGCCACTTCAACAGCCACACATCCAGATAAACCGCTTAATACCAATTGCATAGGAGACATATCGGTTTTACCTTCATCCTTCATATCAATCTTAACAGATTGACCTTCAGTGGTGGTGGAAGTATATTCGTAATCGCTATTATATTGTGTGGTGATTTTC
>CAYGNU010000151.1:0-8982 GCA_964351175.1 uncultured Roseivirgaceae bacterium
CTACTGGTCAATACTCGTTGGTTTCTTTAACAGATGCTAATTGTTCTGGAACTGTTGAAGGATCTGCCACAGTCACAACTTATGAAACGCCAACTGCTCTATTATCTGGTGGTGGCCAAGTTTGTGGTGATGGTTCTGCTCAAGTGACTGTAAGTTTAACAGGAACAGCTCCATTCACGCTGACCTACTCTAATGGATCAGAAAATACAGAAGTTGTAATTAATGAGAATACTTATTCTTTTGAAGCATCTGCTGGTCAATACTCGTTGGTTTCTTTAACAGATGCTAATTGTTCTGGAACTGTTGAAGGATCTGCCACAGTCACAACTTATGAAACGCCAACTGCTCTATTATCTGGTGGTGGCCAAGTTTGTGGTGATGGTTCTGCTCAAGTGACTGTAAGTTTAACAGGAACAGCTCCATTCACGCTGACCTACTCTAATGGATCAGAAAATACAGAAGTTGTAATTAATGAGAATACTTATTCTTTTGAAGCATCTGCTGGTCAATACTCGTTGGTTTCTTTAACAGATGCTAATTGTTCTGGAACTGTTGAAGGAATAGCCTCAGTCTCTAACTATGAGGCTCCATCGGCCTCAATAATAGGAGCCGGATCAGTATGTTCAAATGAGTCAGTTTCTGTAACTGTAAATATTTCAGGCGTTGCACCTTTCACATTTACATATACTAATGGCAATGATGAATTCGAAGTAATAACTTCTGAATCAACTTATATTTTTGAGGCAGCTGCTTCAAACTATACATTGTTAAGTATTTCAGATGCAAATTGTACTGGGGAAGTTTCAGGTAATGTCAGTACATCTTTCAAAATTTCTGCACCGCCTACGGCTCAAATTTCAGGTGGCGGAATAATTTGTGGAGACAATGCTCCAGTTGTTCAGCTTAGTTTTACAGGTGAAGGTCCTTGGACGTTTACTTATACATTCAATGACACTGAATACACGGAAACCTCTTCTACTTCAACATATGAGTTTGAAGCCGATGAAGTTGGAGAAATAAACCTAGTATCGCTTGAAGATAATAGTTGTGGATCGACTGTTACTGGATCAGTGATTATTACTGAAGAAAAAAAACCAGAGGGTTCTATATACCTTGAAAACACATATTGTGTTGGAGAAGAAATATTATTGAATAATGATATTGATGAGAGTGGAAATCAATTTTCATGGACTACAACAGGGTCTGGAAATTTATTGAATGCAGCTAGTAAAACCGCAACATATATTGCTATTGAACAAGAATCGAATGTAGAACTTAAGCTAGAAGTGAATAATGGCTGTAGCATAACTGAATTTACGAAAACAGCTGATTTTATTGGTATTAGCGCAGAGTTTATGGTAGATGAAGAAATAGAAATTGATCCTCTTAAATCAGATGTAGAATATGAATTTGCTGCGATAGATTTAACTGGCACTAAATACTCTTGGGACTTTGGTAATGGTGATGATTCAATGAGTAGTATTGAAAATTATTCCTTCCCTGAAGCTGGTGAATATGAAGTTGAATTAACAGTTGAAAAAGGCAACTGTTCCTCCTCATTTTCTAGAATTATAATTGTCGAAGAAAACGAAAATCTATTTGTTCCCAATGTTTTTAGTCCAACATCCCTGAATGCAGAAAACAGTAAGGTAAAAGTCTATGGTGAGAACATCTCTGAAACAGGATTTGAGTTTGCTATATATAATAGATGGGGACAAGTTGTATACTCTACTATTAGCATGAATGAAGCGCTTCAAGCTGGGTGGAATGGAAATTCGAATAATGTAGAAAAGGAAAATAACGTTTTTACATACGTTTTAAGAGGACAATTTAACTCAGGAGAAAAGTTCGAAAAAACAGGGACAATTACATTGGTAAATTGAAATGACTTTCAATAAGCTACTGCGATATTCAGTTTTATTGTTCATCTTATCCTACCACAACTTAACTGTTCTAGGACAGGATGCCGTATTCTCGCAATTTTTTAATAGTACCCTTTACTTAAACCCTGCGCTAGCAGGTGTAGAGCAGGATTTCACACTAAGTTTCGGTCATAGATCGCAATGGAGGAATTTACTCTTTCCGTATAAAACAAGTCAATTTTCTGCTATAATGCCATTTTATAAATCAAAACACACTAAGCCACTAGGACATATAGGCGGGTTTGGGTTATCAGTTTATAACGATACTTCAGGTGAAAATAATAACTTTAAAACCACTGGAGGAAACTTAACTTTTGCCTATAACTTACCATTAGACACCAAATATGAAAACCTAATAACTTTTGGCATTCAGGTGGGCGCGATAAATAAAAGAATTGATCCAGATGGGTTACAATGGGGTGAACAGTATAATCCTTTTGTCGGATTTGATGCTTCAATTGCTGCTACTGATATACAAAACTTAAGAGGGAGAACATTTATTGATATTAATGCAGGAGCATTTTATTGGTGGACGCCTATACGTACAGGAAAAGAGCTCATTAATAGTGCTAATTCAGGTTTTTCAGTTTCTCATTTAAATAACCCTAACGAGTCATTATTAGAACAAGAAGATCAACAACTGCCTCTTTTGTATAAATACCATGGCGGAATTGTTTTTAACCTATCATATAAGGCAACAGCTTCATTGAACTATTTAATAGCCTATCAAGACGAAACAACTCAAAACAATATTGGCTCCTATTTAAGCTATAAACTCACTACATTTAACGATGGGAAGATGACCTATGGAATTGCGAGAATTGGTGGATGGTATAGAATTAATGATTCTTTTATTCTTCTTACTGAATTCGAAACAGCTCTTTTCAAAGTTGCTTTTAGTTATGATTGGAATACATCTTCCTTACGTTACAATGACAGAGGAATAGGAACATATGAAATTAACTTGTCCTATAGATTCACAACTCATGCCCCGGCAAAATCTCGCTATTAATTTATGAAAGCGGCTTTAACTTTTCTTTTTATATCGATTTCCTTTATTACAAGTGCTCAAAAAGTAGAGTGGGCATCAGAAGTTGTAGAGTTTTCTTCTGAATGGAGGGTGTCCCGACATACGGTATTAATAGGTGATGAATCTTATAAAGCCAAGCAGGTGTTAGGGGAACCAAATATTTACCCTGGTAGTGCGAGTTCGACTCGCGCATGGGCACCGAAAAATGATAAAGAAATTGACTTTATAAAAGTTGGATTTAAGAATCCAATGAGAATAAAACAAATAGCGATTGCTGAATCGCTGAATCCAAGTGCTATATCAAAAGTATTTGCTTATGATATTCAAGGAAATGAATATCTAATAAATGTATTTATTCCAAAACCTATACCCATACGTGGAAGACTCTTGAATATATTTTTGGAGGAGACTCCTTATGAAGTTGCAGCCATTAAGGTCGAAATTGATGGAAGTAAAGTTCCTGGACACAATGGGATAGATGCAATTGGCGTATCAGACTCCGAAATACCAATTAAAATTAATATTGCTATTGCCAAAGGAATATATGGTAACGTAGATCCTGAAAAATTGAGCAACAAAATTAATAGCCCATTTAAGGATCTCAAGCCATTGATAACACCTGACGCTAAATCGATGTTTTTTAGTAGAGTGGAGCATCCAGGTAATGTTGGTGGCAAAAAGGATTTAGAAGATATTTGGTTTGCAGAAAAAGATGCAGATGGTGAGTGGCAAGAAGCTGTAAATCTAGGAGCACCATTAAATAATGATGGTCCTAATTTCATTTGCTCCATTGTCCCATTTAAAAAAGGCTACGTACTTCTTTTAGGTAATCAATATAAAAATAAACGCATGATTGAAGGTCTCTCCATAGTCTATAAGTTGGACAGCGGCCTTTCGAATATCAAAAATGTAGAAATTGAAAATAGAGAGAACTTTTCTCCCTACGCTAACTATTTCTTAAGCCAAGATCAAAAGTCAATATTGATGTCTGTTCAAAGAAGGGATACCCAAGGTAATAGAGATCTATATGTTAGCTTCATTCAAGACAATGGAAGATGGACAACTCCAAAAAATTTGGGTAGTGTTATTAACACCTCAGAAGAGGAGTCTTCACCCTTTCTTGCTCCTGATGGCAAAACATTATATTTTTCGTCAAAAGGTCATCTTGGGTTTGGTGGAAGTGACATTTTTATTTCACATCGCCTTGATGATACTTGGGTTAACTGGTCAGATCCTGAAAATATTGGGCCAACAATAAATGATGAAAATGATCAAATATTTTTTCACCTAGAATATGATTCTAAATATGCTTATTATACCACAGGAACTGGTGATGATGCAGACATCTATCGAATAGAACTTCCTGCAATGCATCTACCTGAACCGGTTATAACTCTTTATGGTCGAGTCTTAGATATCAATACTAAAGAACCTATTGAAGGAGTTAAAATCGACTTATTCAATCAAACTGAACGACATATTGTTACAGAGCAAACTACAGAAAAAGATGGTTTCTATAGTTTTGTTATGCCCATTTCTGCCATCTTCGAGCTCAATGTAGTAAAAGAGAATTATATTACTGTTGAACATGAGCCTATAGATCTTCATTCGGTTTATGAAAGTGATAGTATCAAACGTGATATACTTTTATCCCCAATTGAAGTTGGTCAACGAATATCACTAGACAATATTTACTTTGATTTTGACAAAGCCACTCTTAAGGATGAGTCTATTCCACAGCTTTCTAAGATTGTCAACTTTTTAGAAGATAATAAAAAAGTAACTATTCAGCTTGATGGTCATACTTGTTCAATTGGACAAGAAGATTACAATCAAAAGTTGTCAGAAGATAGAGCACGTGCTGTGTTAGAATTCCTTCTTAAAAATGGTATAAAGGAAAAAAGATTAAGCTCCTTTGGTTTTGGTGAGTCAAAACCTTTAGAATCCAATGATGACGAAGCTAACCGCCAAAAAAACAGAAGAGTTGAGTTTATAATTCTATCTAAGTGATTTCCTTCTTTTAAGCTCCTTACGTATTAGGGAAAGCTCCCTACTACTTTGACCCGCAACTGATGTATTTTCACTGGCTCTTCTGAGCAAATAAGGCATCACAGATTTTACGGGGCCATATGGGACATATTTGACCACATTGTAGCCCGCCTTCGCCAAATTATATGATATATTATCACTCATACCATATAGCTGTGCAAACCATACCCTTGAGTCATCATTTTTCATGTTGTGCTTCTCCATTAATAATGCAAGGTAATAGTTACTATATTCATTGTGAGAACCACATACAACAGAAACACGCTGTTGATTGTCTATGCAAAATGCTAAAGCCTTGTTGAAATTATCATCTGAAGCCTCTTTATTTGGTTGGATTGGACTTTCATAACCCATCTCTTCGGCACGTTCACGCTCTTTTTCCATATAGGCGCCTCTTACAAGCTTTGCGCCCAGATAATAGTTATCCATAGCTGCGTAATGAAATGCTTTCTTCAGGCCCTCTAATGTATCAGTCCTATACATTTGAAAAGTATTGAAAACAATGCATGATG
Organism: uncultured Roseivirgaceae bacterium; assembly: GCA_964351175.1. Lineage (GTDB taxonomy): Bacteria > Bacteroidota > Bacteroidia > Cytophagales > Cyclobacteriaceae > Fulvivirga. Next base: position 5,514 of record CAYGNU010000151.1, read on the forward strand.
ACTGATTATACTTCTTCATCATTTCATAGGCCATTGTATCAATAGGATGTTGCAACCAAGTTTCTTCCGCATCTATCAAAATTGGGACTTTTAAGTCATATGCCCTCTTACAGATTGAATCCACTCTTTGTCTGACTCTTTCATAGGCCTTTTGTTCATCAATTGACAATTCAGAACCTGCTTGAATTTTAACTAGCAAAGGACCATAAGCTAGCCCAGTTACTTTAAACACACTAAACGGAATATGGGTTGAAGTACTGGCCTCTTCAATGGTCTTTATGATTTCATTTAGTGTAAGATCAAATGATTCTTCATCATCTTCACCCTCAACGGAATAATCTAGGATGGTTCCTATGTTATAGTCTCCTAATTCTTGAATGGTTTTTCTGCTTTTCTCAATATTTTCACCACCACAAAAATGCTCAAACACGGTATGCTTGATTATTGCCTTAATCGGTAAACGCAATGCTAATGCAAGTCTTACCGACCCAGTTGAAAGGCTAGATATTACAGGGTTATTCACCACTGAAAACAAGAAATTTGCTTTTTTCAATGCCTTGTCCGATTTGGCCTCAAAAGCATTAGAAGTGTCATCAAATGAAATGTTAGATGCTAGCTGCATAAGTACCTGAATGATTGCGTTCAAAGATATAAAATAACCTATAATCTGCTCTTTTGTTTTAATTTAATATCTTTAAATTTTACTTAAAATGACAGGTCATATTTAAGTTCGAAAATAGCGACCGTCATTATAATATTTTTAATCATTTGGGACAAATAAGAATTACAGCAGATATCAATACTGAACTTAATAATTTTTTAAAATCAAAAAATTATAGCCAAATAGCAGTATTATGTGATGAAAATACTTTCCAACACTGCTATCCCCTAATTCAGCTTCCAGATCATATTGTAATCAAAATAAAAGCAGGAGAAGAGTTTAAAAATCTTGAAACATGCTCTGAAGTATGGCGGTCATTGACGGAGTATCATTTTGACAGAAACGGATTATTAATCAATCTTGGTGGTGGAGTAATTGGTGACTTAGGAGGTTTTTGCGCTCGCACCTACAAGCGTGGCATTAATTTTATTAATATACCGACCACCCTATTGGCACAGGTAGATGCAAGTATTGGAGGTAAATTAGGTATCGATTTTAATGGGCTAAAAAACCACATAGGATTATTTAGTATTCCTGAAGCTGTTATTGTAGATCAAATATTCTTAAACTCACTGTCTGAGGAAGAATTGAAATCTGGATTCGCGGAAGTAATTAAACATCATATAATTGCTGACAAAGAGGCTTGGGGTTATTTAATTACAACCTCATTCGAGTCTATTGATTGGATGGAAATTGTTAGCCATTCAATAGAAATTAAGAGAAGAATTGTAGAGAGTGACCCAACAGAAAAAGGTATTAGAAAATTACTAAACTTTGGGCATACAATTGGGCACGCTATTGAAACCACTTTATTAAATACAGAGGGGAAATTATTACATGGCGAAGCTGTAGCTGTGGGAATGATATGCGAGAGTTATATAGCTTTAAAAAAAGGAATGATAGGTGACGGGGATCTTAGTCAAATAATAAAATATATAGACCTCATCTATCCAAGAAGGTCTATTAAGACTAAGTATAAAAAAGAAATATTAATCAACGCTCTTCATGACAAGAAGAATCATGGAAACAAAATACTTGCGGTACTTCCTGATGCTACTGAAAGCGCTAAATGGGACTGTGAAATAAGCAATGATGAAATACTAGATTCCATTGATTTTTATAATCAAATGTAATTAACTTCTGAATCGTCATGGCTTTCTACAACCCTTTTATCACCTGATTTAGAAACAGTTCTTGTGACCAAGTTTTTATTTTTATTTGTCTTTCCTATGGTCATCATTGCAACTGCTGCACCCGTTGCAATACTTAAAAACAATGCGATTTTTTTTCCAGTCTTCATCTTTTAATATTTTTCATTAACTATAAACACAAATTGTACCATCGTAGATTATATACGATATTTGAGTGATTTTAGTTTGCGTTAAGACAATAATAATATAAGTGAATAGTATAATATTTATAAAAAAGCAGTCCGACTTCAAGAAGACTCAAATTGAACTTCCTGCATCAAAAAGTATATCTAACAGAGCACTGATTATTGATGCACTAGCAGGGGGTAATTCTGCTATAAACAACCTTTCAGATGCACGCGATACTCAGACAATGATAAAGCTGCTGAAAAGTAGTGATGATATTCTAGATGTAATTGATGCAGGCACAACCATGAGATTCTTGACTGCCTATCTAGCAATAACAAATAGAAACAATACTTTAACCGGCTCGAATAGAATGCAGAACCGTCCAATAGGACTACTCGTAGATGCACTTAGAGAACTTGGAGCCCAAATAGATTACCAAAAAAAAGCTGGCTACCCTCCTATAAAGCTCAATGAATTTAACGATGGAGAAAAATATCTATTAAATATTCCTGGTGATATTAGCAGTCAATATATATCAGCAATTTTAATGATTGCACCACTATTAAAAAATGGATTAGAATTACACTTAACGGGTAAAATAGGTAGTAGGCCTTATATCACGATGACTTTGGCTGTTATGAAATCTTATGGGGTTAGTTCATCTTTTGAAGGCAATATAGTCAAAGTTAAAGCTCAACAATATAGCATTGCCAATTACAATGTAGAACCAGACTGGTCTGCGGCTAGTTATTGGTATAGCCTTGTTGCATTGAGCAGCAACTCAAGTGTAGAAATTAAGGATTTAAAATTACCAGCATTACAAGGTGATAGTATCTTAACTGAGATGATGACAAATTTAGGTGTAGTTACTGAGTTTAATAATTCTGGGGCAACATTGAAGAAAGTCCCTCATCAAGAGACTTTCAGTTTTGACTTTACTGACTGTCCAGATTTAGCACAGACGATAGCCGTAATATGTGCAGCAAAAAACATTAAAGCAACTTTTACCGGACTTGAAAGCTTAAGAATCAAAGAAACAGATAGAATTCTCGCTCTTCAAAACGAGTTGATAAAAATTGGGGCAATGTTAACTGAGGATGGCAGTAAATGGATATTATCTTCTACTAATGAACTGCCATCTCGTGCTGTTACATTCAACACTTATGAAGATCATAGAATGGCAATGGCCTTTGCCCCTTTATGCATGCTGATGGACGTAAAAATTGAAGATCCAGAAGTAGTAAATAAATCATATCCCAGTTATTGGTCTGATTTCGAACAAGTAGGCATTAATCTTTCCCGCACCTGAATAAGATAATCTGGTGTCAGTAGTAATCGACTTCCATACCAAGAGAACATTTCACCGTCTACTACTAGAATCTGAGACTTTGGAAAAATCTCTTTATAATTTTTGACATGCTTATCTGAAAAAGGAAAAGGTTCACTTGATAAAAGCACAACTTCAGGTTGCATTTCTTTTAGTGTTTCC
>CAYGNU010000152.1:0-8953 GCA_964351175.1 uncultured Roseivirgaceae bacterium
GTATTTACCTAAAACTTTTGTTTGGCTTTTAGACAAATCTATATCTAAAGTGGCTGTTGGCATTTGCACATTAAAGCTCACATTATTCATTTCAAAATTTGCTGTGTCGAATTGTAGCTCAGCAGTTTCAAATACGCTACCGTCAAAAAATTGAGAAGTATCTCTGGCAATCAATTTTCCATTGTCAAAAGTCCAACTAAAAACCATTGAACCAACAACATTTCTCGAAGAATCAAAGATTTGATACTTATTAGTTCCTTCAACAATTTTCTTCACATCTACAGATGTAGACAACCAATTTTTATGAATTAATTTTTCAGTTTGCTGAGAACAAGCGAAAGACATAATTAGCAAAATGCAGGTAATAAATTTGATTCTCATAATATTAGAATAATTAGTTTATTTTAAATTTAGATGCCAAGTATATTCATCTGGCTCTATTATTTCTTAAATTATCAGCTAGATGAATTCTCGTGGATTAAATTTCTTATACCATTTAAAAGGCGATGAACTTGTTAAGTAATTAAATCCAGAACTTGACAGATTCATCGCCAAAAAAATGAGTGTTACATTTATCGATTCAAATTCTAAAACCTAATTACCCTTAAATTAGGTTGCCCAAATTCAGATATATAAATTACTCTCCTGACTGGATCTGAAGCAATTCCATTGGGAGCAGAAAATGATGCTGAAGATAATTCACCATCAATAGAAGCATTATTTCTGGTACCAGTAAATCTTTCCACCACACCGTCCATAGATACTTTGTAAATTCTATTATTACCTATACCGGTTGCATAAATGGCGTTTTCAAAAATAGTCATGTAACCTATCCCAAAATTTTCTACTACTTCATCTATTGAAGCTAATAAAGAGACTTCCCCTGAAGATAATATCTTTACTATTTCACCATTGTTATAGTTTGAAGCAATAATATTACCTTCAGAATCCAAATCAATTCCAACACAGCCTTCTAAAAGACTATCATTAGACATTAATGCAATATCACCATCTGGAGTAATTTTATGCAAAGTTGGCGCTAAGAGATTTGCTACGTATATATTATCATTAGAATCTATAGCCATACCTGAAGGCCACCCTTCAATTTCTCCTAGAACAATTTTCTCACCCGATGATGTAAGTTTTATAATTTCTCCTGCCACTCCTTCATTTTCCTGTGTGAAATAGAAATTACCCTCGCTGTCCAAAACACCTTGCATAGGTGCAACCAATCCATCCCCTTTTAAAGTGACTACCCCTTCAGGAGTTACCTGAAAAATCTTTGTTCCGTTACCTTTACCGGTGGTGCTATTAAAAGCACCCCAATTAGATGCATAAATTAAACCGTCATTTGCAACATGTAGTCCATCGTTAGCCTCAAAATTAGCTACCAGAGTCTCTACTACTATAGAATTATTATCGTCTACTATTACTTCACCATCATCGTCATCAGAACATGAGTATATTATAACATTTAAAATAATTAGTGTGGCAAAAAATACTTTCTTTGATATCATAATGATTTTTTTAATTCACTTAAAATTAATTTTGGTAATTTATTATCCCTTACAAAGGGCTGTAATAATTACGACAGTAGAAAAGTAAAAATTGCTATTCCCTCTTTTAATGAGTCCTGATAAATTTTATAGTACTGAAAGAAGTAACTTGTAGTGTAAGAAATTATAAATAGGCGTTTGAGGATGGGTCTTGCTTAGACTATGGGTAATGGTATTTAAACTCGCTACACTAATTAAAAAGTGTTTACAATTATTCGGATCGCAAATTCTCTAGTACGTTCTTGTTACCTGCTTTAATAGTTAAAGAAATAATTGTCACTAGAGAAATTAAAGAAACTAGTATTATAGGAAGACCAAAATGCCAAATTTGCAATTGAATCTTAATCTCAAAATTATCCAGCCAGTTAGACATCAATACATATCCTATCGGTGAAATAATTAAGCAAGCTAAGAACATTAATATTAAATAATTTTTTGATGTTAGCTTTATCAGAATCAAATTACTCGCTCCAAGTGTTTTACGAATAGATATTTCCTTAGCTCTCTGAAGAAGAGTGTATGACGACAGTCCAAATAATCCAATGTTTGCAACTACCATAAGTAGTATAGTAAACGCATTAAACAATTTTCCAAACACAATATCATTTTGAAATTGTCTATCGAATTCTTGATCTAAAAAACTATATTGAAATGGGTCACTAGGATATATACTTGCAAATTTCTTTTCCAGCTCATTGACCGTTTGTTCCAAATTCTCATTTGTTTGAATCTTTACAATAAAATTACCCCTCGAAAAATCCGCTGGTGTGTATCTTCTTAATGTGAATATCATCGGAATTGCTTCTAAAGTGTGTGATTGTTGACTGTAATCCTTTACAACTCCAATAACTCTTCTTTCAAATAATGGAATCTGAGGTGAGTATCTCCATTTTAATGTCCTTCCTAATATTGTTTGATTGGTTTCGCCTAACTCTTTTACAGCTGTTTCATTCAGCACAAGCACCGAACTATCCTTTCTATTTTCAGAAAAAGATTCGCCCGCGAGAAATTCAAGATTAAAAGCGTCTTCGAATCCGTGCTCGACCAAATTCACATACAAATACTTCCATTGATCTGTATTGTCGGGTAAATCATTAAAATAAAAAGTGCTGTACCATATAGGAATATTGCCTGGTAACAAAGATGAGTTCGAAACACTTTCAATGTTAGATATTTTCTCAGATTGATTTTTAAAAATCTCATACTTCTGATTACCATTGCTAGAATTAAGTGGCGCTGGAATAGTAATCACTTGAGAAACATTGATACCATAATCAGTAGATCTCAATTTGTTTACTTGCTCAAATACGATCAGCGTGCAAAACAATAGACCAATTGCAGTGATAAATTGAAATAAGACAAGTCCATATCGGGTCCAAACACCTGTTTTAGACTTTTTATATCCCTTGGTCATTGACGACAGGTTTATATTATTTAAAACAAGAGCTGGATAAAAACTTCCTACAATTCCTAATAAAAGAAATCCAGCGGAGAGCATTAGCAAATCCTCTATATCCAAAATTTGAATTGAGGTATTAAAATAATTGTTAATTTGTGGGATGCTAATGAACACCATGAGCATTGAAACGAGAATTGCTAATGCATTGACTAATGTAGTTTCGGTTAAAAACTGAATAAATACCGCTCGTTTAGAAGAGCCTAATACTTTTTTAATTCCTATTTCCTTAGCCCTCTCTATTGAGGTTGCAGTTGTAAGATTGATATAATTTACCCAGGCAATTATTAAGATGAGATAAGAAATTAATTCAAGCCAATTAACAGATTCTGAATCTCCATTGAGCTCAAACTCATCTAATAACTGAGAATGTAAATGAATATCATTTAAAGGTTGAACTTTAAAGATTAATCCCGAATCTCTACTTCCGTATCTATCACCAGACTTAAGTTTTACAATCTTATTTATATCTCTTTCTATATCTTTTTGAGGTCGATTTGAACTGAGTTTAATGTAAGTATAAAAGTTACTCCAAAACCAATTGGAATCCGCATTAAACTCTGGTCTGATATATTGGGTATAAGATTTATAGGAAAATAGTGCCTCTGGAGTAAAGTGAGAGTTTTGAGGAAAGTTTTGAAAAACACCAATTACTTCATATTCATTTTCAGTTTGACCTGTTGCCTTTATTGATTTCCCAACTATGTCTATTGTTCCGAAGGTTCTAAGAGCTAAATCTTCTGATAAAAAAACTTTGAGCGGATCATCTAGTGTAAAGTCAGACCCTGAAAGAATATCTATTGAAAATACTTTAAAAAAGTCTTTAGTGACGAAATAAATTTTCTCATCTTCTATTGGTTCAAATGTATCATCCATGCTATTGAACACCATTGCTCCATCATTATATATTTTAGTGGACGCATTGAGGTAGGGGTATTCATCCTGTATAGCGTTAATTAATGGGGCCACTGCAGCAGCATGTTTGTGAGTGATATTAGCTGTATCACCCGCCCACCTAAATGCATTTATCCTATAAATTAATTCATGTTCATGATTAAACTTATCAAAGCTTCGTTCACTCTTTACATGCAAAAAGATAACAGTAAACCCGTAAATACCTATGATCAATCCCAGAAGATTAAGAGAAGTGTAAATTTTGGTGCTTAATAATTGCCGATACGCTAATTTGATAAAGTATTGCATAAACTAGAATTCATTATTACAATTTTGACTAAACATCCCAAATTTTCTCTATCAGGTATATAAAAGAATGAACTGACACTCATTGAAGCTTTAGACTTAATAGGGTTGTTCATCCTTCCTTTTGAGCTTACAAAACCCAAGACTTAGTTAAGCAAATTCTCAAATAGGCTTATAACTATGATGTTCAGAAACTATTAATATCTAATTAGTATACTTATTAGTTAGGAATTGTCATAATTACGAAAGGCAGTTGATATAATTTCAAAAATATACTAAAGATAAGTGCAAACTAATTTGTTTGCACCTCCTTAAAATTTAACACAACAATTCATCGCTTTTGAGGCTTAGCCTTAAAAACATATATCCATTGATGAAATAAAAAATACCTTTATGATGACTTGAACTACCAATCATTGTGTTAATAAATCAAATAGAAATATTCGTTTACAGTCAACTTTAAATAAAATTCAACGTATCCCTCGTATATGTCCTATTTAATACTATTTGCTGCATTACAGGGCTTTGTTATTGGAATAGCCATTTTAAGTGCCAAAAATCCAGTTACCAGGACGACAAATCGGTTATTTGCAACACTTATTCTTATAGTATCTCTTTTTCTACTAATAAATTCTCAAATAGCAAATTTTGAAAAGTATCCTAGATTCTTTCTTGCAGCATACATCCTAGTATATATATATATACCGATATACTTCTTTTTCTTGCGCAGTATTTTTAACAATTCTTTTAAACTAGTTAAGAAAGACTTTGTCCTTTTTTTTCCCGCAATAATTTATTCTCTATTACTAGTGCGGTATTTCATTATGCCGAAGCATCAATTATTAGATTTGGTCTATTCCCTCTCTATTAACGATCTTATTTTCGCGGATCTAACCTGTGTAATATTGAATATATATTTGATTTGGTTATCAACAAGATTTTTAAGAAAATCACCAAATCTAGAAGCTGCTAGTAAAAATATGCTTGTCGTTTTCTACTTTTTACATGCTGCCCTGCTAATCACTAATTTAATATGGTGTGTGATTTTGATGTCTCAAATTGGCTTAATCCCAAATATGCTTGGGATAGAACTTAATAACCTCTATCACTCGATGTCTCTCCTAATTTACTTACTTGCTTATATATTGATAGTTAGAAATCAATATTTCTTTAAATCAAAAGAGCTTGAAATTACACCATATAAAAATGTCTCCTATCAAACTGAAGAATTGCAAGCCATTAAAGTGAAAATAAATAATGTGCTAGAAATTGATAAAGCATATACCGATCACACCTTTTCTCTCGGAACTCTCTCTGAATTGACTGGGATTGAAAGATTTAAACTTTCTTACACTATCAATAATCATCTAAATTCATCTTTTACCGAGCTTGTGAATCTATACCGGATCAATGAATTTGTACGACTTACAGAAACACAATCATTTGATCATTATACAATGATGGGGATAGCCAATGAAGCAGGTTTCAAATCAAAATCAACCTTCTACAAGGCCTTCAAAGATCTACATAGAATGACTCCAAAAGAATATCTTGAAAAAAATCAAAGCCAAACAGCTCTTGCGTAAACTAGCGGTTCAAATGAAACTTTTAAAATCAATTGCTAAAATGATTCTAGGTTCTTATCCAGACCTAAGCCCCATTCTAGATATCAGATATTACAGTTTAATCCATTCATTTGAATTATTACGATTCGTATAGTCTAGAAGGTTATTAGGATAATTAATCCAATCTCTATGTCTTATAATTTTATACTCCTCGTTAAAATCGAGCTGGGTAATAAATTGCATGGCCTCAACCTCTAACCCATTCCATGTAAATGGTGTGAAATACCCTTGAATAACAACAGACCTATCATTTACGTAATACTTTTCAACAATAAATGCTTTATTTTCCTTTTTCACCAAACTGTCATCATTCCAATTAAAAAAATTACGGAGCTCTTCTTTTCCCTTAACTCGTGTACCAGCCATCATATCCTCAAGCATCAAACTTTCAGAATATAAGTTTAAAAACTTTTCAAATTCCACCCTTTCTTGATAGATATCAATGAACAAATTGACCTTCCTATCAATGATATTTGAATGATTCGTACAACTGAAAAATAGCAAAAGCACACAATAAATAATAGAGTTTATCATAAGTTAAAAAAGATGGTTCTAAAAATTACTTGTTGAAATGCATTGTTAAGTACATTCAACTATACGCAATGAACCATTTAATAAGACCTCTTAAAATGCATGACGAAATTCTCTTGTCCGAATAAATTGATTGATACCAAATCAATGTACCCATAGCTGGAAAGACACCGTTGAACAAATACTTTCAAATAAAATCTTATTTTATGAAAAATTATACTGTCTTATTCACTGCTGTACTGATACATTTATGTTCCTTAACTTTCTGTCAAGATAAAAGCACTGAAAACATCAATATTACCAATAGCTTTTTCAAAGCATATGAGGAAATGGATTTTGAAAAAATGGCCTCGTATTGGGACGATTCTGTCACTTTTCAAGATGTAATCGCTGGTGAAGTCTATGGTATTAATGATACCTATATGGGTAGACAAGCTAATTTAGATTTATGGAAGCAAGCTTTTTCCAAAAGACCCAATTATATCCACATAAATATACGTGAACAATATGCTTCCGGCAATTTTGTAATAAATGATGTTCATTTCGAAAATTCAACAACCAACGAAGGAAAAACAGCAATTATAAGAGGCGAAATGTTTACCATTTTTGAATTTAAAGACGGGAAGATAATTAAACACTTTGATTTTGGAGACTATACATCGTGGGCAAGGCAAACATCATCAGTGTACAAGGATCAACATACCTTTAAGACTAATGAGGCTACGAACATATCTATAGCAAAAAAATACTTTGAAGCTTACGCTGATAGTGATATCAACAGAATGAAGGAATTTTATGCTTCTGATGTTGAATTTAAAGATTTGACAGCTAAGGACATTTTCAATTCACCAGGTTTTGAAATATCTGGAAAAGAGGGAGTCACCAACTTCTGGAAAGGTGTGTTAGTTGACTCTAATGCAAAATACAGCAATGTTAAAGTAAATGGTGTATTTTATTCTGCCAGCTATGTTATGCTTAACACGACATTCTCCATGATATTACCCGAATCTTGGGTGGGTGGTAAAAAGGATGTGCTAGTATCTTTTCCGATTAAAACCATATTGCAAATTAAGGATGGCAAGGTTCATAAGCACTGGGACTTTGCCGATTATGTAACTTATCAAAGTCAAATTGCTCTACAGACCACTAATTAGATATTAAATTCAGGCATCTCATTCTGATTAGCTAAATTAAGTTCTAATGTCTGAGATGTCTGTATATTATTTTTTATCAAAATCGCTAACACCGTACAAAAGAATGATATGCTTGTTGGTTGTTTCTCTTCCTACTTTCAATAGGATAACAACTGTCTCACTTAATATTCTTAAATAATCGAACCTATTATGTTAAAAAACTTCCTCAAAGTATCCATACGCAACCTTCTAAAAAATACCACAACTACAATAATCTCAATTTCTAGTCTGATATTGGGGATTACTTGCGCAATACTAATATTAAATTACACACAATCCGAAAGAGAATGGGATAACAATATTCCAAATATCCAGAATAAATATAGACTTAGTTTTAATATTCATGGAAAAGAAGGAAGAACCGTTCATTCGGCACAATCACCAGCTCCATACGGTCCATTTTTCCAGGAACAATATGCAGAAATTAAGAGCGCGTATAGATTTACAAATTTACAGAAAACCCTTCTATCGAATGTTCAAAGTAATACATCGATCGTATCAGAACAAGTTGTATTAGGAGATAGTGGTATTCTTAACTACCTAGGTATCAAATTTTCCATTGGTGAAGAAAACCTTTCAAACAATGGCGTTGCAATTTCTAAATCAATTGCTGACAAACTGTTTGGAGACGAAAACCCAATTGGAAAAGAACTAGAGATTAACAGTGTAAAGGTATTCATCGTCAGTGGAGTGTTTAACGATTTCCCAAATAATTCTACAGCGAAATTTGATATATTATTACCGATAAATTTTCTTCAAGAACTGCGCCCAGGTTATTATAGAAACGGAGAAAATTGGGGAGGATATGCCTTTCATACATATTTCGAAATAGAGTCAAACACAAGTATCACAGATCTTGAAGATAAATTTCAAAAAAGCTACTTCAATAGGTTCAAAATAGATGAAACCCAGTTGCCTTCTGAGTATATGGATTTTGGCCTTTTACCGGTTAAAAACATTCACTTATACTCTGACCTTACTCATGAAATGTCTCCTTCAGGTAATGTTGAAAGGATTTATATTCTTGAGTATTTAGCATATTTAATTGCCTTAATAGGGTGGATAAATGCTATGAATATTCAGATCGCTAGATCACCCGAACGTCAAAAAGAAATTGGTATTAGGAAAACTCTTGGTGCAACGACTTTAGGTGTCCATGTACTTTTACTATTTGAAAACTTACTATTGAATATTGCGGCACTTTCGATAAGTCTGTTAATAGTGAATATCGTCACTTCAGATCTTTTAGACGTGCAAATTCTATTGAATGATAGATCCATTTTAGGTGTTGCCGATAAAGCCTTTTTTTTAATTCTGATTGGTATTACAATATCTTCGTTTTACCCTGCTGCAAGTGCAATTTTTCAAAGTAGCAATACACCAATTTCAAAT
>CAYGNU010000153.1:0-8943 GCA_964351175.1 uncultured Roseivirgaceae bacterium
TACATTGAAAGTAAAAGCATAGATTATGAGTAAGCCATTAGTAGGTATAATCATCGGCAGCGACTCTGATTTAAGAGTAATGAAAGATGCTGCTGAAATTTTAGAAGAACTTAAGGTCGAATATGAGCTTACTGTTGTATCGGCCCATAGAACCCCGGAAAGAATGTTTGACTATGCTAAGTCTGCTAAAAAACGTGGATTAAAAGTAATCATTGCAGGAGCTGGTGGTGCAGCTCATTTGCCTGGGATGGTTTCTTCCATAACAACGCTACCTGTTATTGGCGTGCCGGTTAAGTCAAGCAATTCAATTGATGGATGGGATTCTATTCTTTCAATTCTGCAAATGCCAGGTGGCATACCTGTAGCAACTGTAGCACTTGATGGTGCTAAAAATGCAGGCATTCTAGCTGCTGAAATCATCGGTGCATTTGATGAGGAAATAGGCAAAAATCTGGAGGCCTATAAAACCCAGCTAAAAGACAAAGTGCTAAAAACCGCTGAAGATATAGAGGCCAAAAGCTGGCGGGGAAAGCAGATAGGGTTTAAGTGATTTTTAAACCATATAGCTTATTTGCAACTACTGATCTTGAAGCTCCTTTTGGTTATTGATCAACTTTTCAAAATAAGGCCAGTGTTCATCTTGCTTAAGCTCAACTAAATACTTGTCGGCCTTCTTGCCTTTACCTTTCAGTTTTAAATATCTGTATTTGTAATATGGAACCACCTTATAGCTTGTGTCTTTTAAGTCAATGTGCTTCCATAATAAATATGAAGGTGTGTAAACTAGAAATCTGTTAAATACTTTATCTAGGTAATCATGTGAACTTTGATCCGTTTCTTTTAGCCTTACTTTCAGGTTATAAACGATGGAATAGAGCTTATCTTGTAGCATATTAATTCTTATATGCATCTTATAATAATTCTTGTTTTTTGTTTTTTTATAAGCAGACCATTGCTCTAATTCACTTAAGCTCCAGCGCTCTAATTCAAGTACCCTAAATTTCTTTTCATAGCCATTTTTGATTTTTCTTAAAACGGTAACATCATTGACTGCCCCATCTACAAACATCAGGTTCCAGAGCGAGTCAATTTCTTGTTCCCTCATCTGCGCTTGTCTAAAATTATCTGTCAATTGTAAGTTCACATAATAATTCACACTATCATATTTTTTCAAGTCCCAATAAGCAGATTGAATATTCTGGTATAATACCGGGCTACCTATTCTTGAAATCGATAGCCCTTTTAAATAAGCATCAAGACTGCTTCTTCCTTTTTTCTGTTCGGAATATATGTTCCCCAATGAATTTTGTGGATAAGACCAATGCGGGGCTAAGGCGGATGCTTTTTTAGCAAATTTTTCAGCAATATTATTTTCACCAATATGATAGTACAATACACCTGCTTGATACTGTAAATAGGCAGCATTAGAGTCTAAAGGCAGAACAGTTACAAAATCATCAATAAATGATTTTAATTCCCTTTTCTTCAACTTATCTCCATGATATTCATCATGTTTAATCTCTCCTTTAAAGAAGTATTGCTTTGTTTTCAACTGATTGTATCTAAAGTCGTTTCTTTCAATATCATCTAAAATTTGTGTTAATGAGGAGTGAGCCAATGTATTACTAAGGGTATCTAAAGATTTATCAAAGTGGTCATTCTCCATGAACCTGTTAATATAGCGCTGGGAGTAATCCATACTCATTGCATACAATCTATCTATAATATCAGGTTTGATTTTTTGGAAATCATCTTGCAACAAGGCATTTCCTTTAGCTAAGCTTTTGATGGCGGAATAAGTCTTAAAAGATTCGCTGATTTCTTTATTATTAACCTGACTTTTTAATTCTATGTATAGGTTTTTTAAATCATTGTCTTTAATAGTTACTTCTAAAGATCTCGAAGCCAATAAGTTGTAATTATCCAAATCATCTAACGAAGCGGTAAACTCTTTTCTTAAATCAGTTAATTTAATAGAATCAATCCGAGCTAGGGCGGTATTCCTATTCTGACTGATGACTCTTGGGTTTTGCTGATAATCTGTGTCTTTGGGGATTTTACTATCTAAAAAATTATTCAATTCTCTTACAGTAATCACTTGATCAACGGGGTCAGTATCAGCACCTCCAGTTAAACCCTGAATAAGATAATAAGTAAAAACGCCATGTCCTCCACCCCACCTAGTATCTTCCCATGAAAGCTCTTTACCTTGAGCCGCTAAAATTTTCGTGATCTTTCCTATTTCGCCAGAAAGAACAGTATTCAAATGTTCCAGATTATCACTTTCACCATCCTTTTTGCCTGCATGACAAGCGTCTGCAAAGAATATTGTATTAACATCATTAATGGATAGCGTTTCAAGGATCTTCTGAAGATAAAACATAGGCATTGTGCCACCATTGGAGTATGATTGGTCGAAACAATCATGCCCTACTAAATAACCCAATTTGAAGGATGTTATTTCTTCCTGTGCGCCATGTCCAGAAAAATAAATGATGACATCGTCACCTGACTTTGCATTACGAACCAGCCAGCTAAAAGCGCTCGTGATTGAGGCCCCTGTTGCCTCTTGGTTCAACAGTATTCTTGCATTACCTTCATCAGAATCATCAATTTTATCACCATAGTTGGTTTTTAGAAATTTATAAAATGACAGAGCATCATCATCAGCATATTGTAAAGAATTAAAATATTGATAGTCAGATATTCCAATAATTAGAACCCATAGCTTTTTTTCTTGGGCACGCAACTGTGTACAAAATAAGAATAGAACTAGTAGAAAAAGGTATCTAGATAATCTGTTCACCTTACAAAGGTATTAAATCCTGCTTGTTGCAAATTTAACCATAAGATTAAACAACAAAAGCTTCTCTAAACTGATCAATGTTTTTTGTGTTTCCTAATACGATCAAAACATCTCCTTCTTGCACAGCTTTTTCAGAATGTGGGTTAAAAATAAAACCTTCCACTTCATCTTTAAAGGCTATGATCGTGGCGCCAGTTTTATTCCTCACATCGAGCTCGCGAAGTGATTTGTTCTGATATTCGGACTTTAGCTTATCATGACTCACCTCCTCCAAAACTAATTTGCTGTCACCAACACCATTTAACAGTTCGAGGAATTCTATTACATAAGGCTTAGTAATCAAATTGGCCATATGGATACCTCCTAGCCTATCAGGCATTACTACATAAGTAGCACCCGCACGGTATAATTTCTTCTCAGAGGTGGGCTCGTTGGCTTTAGAAATGATTTTAATCTTTCTATTTAGCTCTCGGGCGGTTAGTGTAATAAAAACATTATCCGCGTCCAGTGGAAGGCTACATATAATAGTACTTGCCTCCTTTATCCCAGCTTCAAGAAGTATTTCATCTAGTGTGGCATTACCATTGATGAAAAAATATTTTTTTTCATCAGGGAAGGCATTGATTATTTCGGTATTGGATTCGATAACTACGAATTCAATCTTGTCATTAGTAAGCTCCTCACAGACCTTAATTCCATTTCGTCCGAAACCACAGACAATCACATGGTTTTTTAATTTTTTCACGTCCCTTGAAGTTATAATGTTTTTAAAAACTCTACGCAATTCTCCTTCAAAAAAGAAGGATGACAATACCGATACTGTGTAAGCAAAGATGCCGAGATTTACCATTATAAATACGATGGTAAAGGCTTTACCATTGTCTGAAAGTGTGTTCACCTCATTGTAACCAACAGTAGCAAAAGTAATTACCGCCATATAGATAGCATCCAATGGCCTAAAACCTTCTATTATAATGTAGCCAACTGCTCCTAGTGACATACTAATGATAAATAGAGCTGTAGCAAAAATTAATCGTTGTAAACTTCTGGGCATCGTAACTTGAAGATATTCATATTGTATTTACTGTCCAATTTTAATAGCTTACACCCCAATGAAAATAATCTCACTTTGGTCGGGGCCGAGAAATGTTTCTACCGCTCTGATGTATTCTTTTGCTCAACGCTCAGATACTTACGTGGTAGACGAACCGCTCTACGGCCATTATTTAACAAAAACCAATGTCGACCATCCTGGCAAGCAGGAAGTGATAAAAAATATGGAGACTGATGGTTTGAAAGTAATTAATCAATTGAATAAGCAAGCCAAAACAACTCCTATCCTATTTTTAAAAAATATGGCTCACCATTGGATAAGTCTTAACGATGAACTATTACTGGATTATGATAATGTCTTTCTTATTCGTGATCCAAGAGAAATGCTCCCATCATTGGTTAACCAAATTCCAAATCCAATTTTGAGAGACACTGGTTTAAAGATGCAAGTAGACCTTTTAAAAAAATTAGAAAGTTTGGGAAAAACTCCAGCCGTAATTGATTCTCGCCAGCTACTTTTAAACCCTGAAAGCACTTTGAAGAAACTATGTGCTACTTTGAAAATTAAATTTGAAGAAGGTATGCTTGGGTGGGAGGCAAAACCACGAAAAGAAGATGGTATTTGGGCGAAGCATTGGTATCAAAATGTTCACAAATCAACTGGGTTTCAGGCTTACCGCAAAAAGAAAGAAGAAGTACCGGCCGAAGTTATACCACTGCTAAATGAATGCATTCCGTATTATGAATATTTGTATGATCACGCTATAAAACTTAACTAAGTATGATACAACTCCCAGATTCTAGAAATGAAAATATACTAATCAATATCAACGGTGAACTATTACCACGTGATGAAGCCAAAATTTCAGTTTTTGACAGTGCTGTGCAAGGTGGCGATGCCGTTTGGGAAGGACTCAGAATCTATGATGGTAAAGTTTTTATGCTCAATGAGCATTTAGAAAGGATGGTTAATTCTGCCAAAGCAATGGCATTTGCCCAGATTCCAAGCAAAGATGAAATAAAAGTAGAAGTGCTGAAAACATTAAAAGCCAATGGAATGTATGATGAAGCACACATTAGACTTACGCTCACTAGAGGCAAAAAAGTGACTTCGGGAATGAGCCCGCACTTCAATCAATACGGCCCTACGCTAATCGTACTAGCCGAGTGGAAGAAACCTGTTTATGATAACAAAGGTATTAGTTTAATTACTTCCTCAATAAGAAGGAACCCTCCTCAATGTGTTGATTCTAAAATTCACCATAATAACCTAATCAACAACATTTTAGCTAAAATAGAGGCCAATTTAGCAGGTGTAGAAGATGCAGTAATGCTAGATGTAGATGGTTTTGTTTCAGAAACTAACGCTACCAATATCTTTTTTATTAATAAAGGAGCCGTCAAAACTCCCTTTGCTGATAGTTGTCTGCCCGGAATAACACGAGCCAATGTTATTGGTCTTTGCGAAAAAAATAATATTTCAATAAAGGAGAAAAGAATCTCAATCTCTGAAATGTACACTGCAGATGAGGTTTTTGTAACAGGTACCATGGGAGAGATAACACCCGTGCTACAGATAGATGGCAGAAGGATTGGCAATTCCATTGGTGCATTGACAAAAAAAATCTCTGAATTATATCAGGCAATAGCCCGCACTGAAGGGGAGGTTATACCCAAATTGGGTTTTCTTATTGTTATCTTTTTGTCGTAAATTTTCGCTATGAATCCGTCAAAATCAGGCTGGCTTACTGACTTTATTGAGTATCGAAAATCAGCATTCCTTAAAACAAAGGAGTTCAACAAATCCAAATTAGGTAAGCACCCTGATCAGTCTTTTTATGGCATTATTCAACCCACGGGCATCATGTATGGTCATCCGGTCAATGCCTTTGGAATTGAAAATGAGAATGCATGGACGGATGATGAGGGTATTAAAGTACTCATGGCAGACAGCTTGCTTAATACTGCTGCCTTATACTCAGCTGTGAAGATTGAAACTGAAGTGGATTTTGACAAACATATAAATCAAACCCTTAAAAACATCAATGATTTTTACAAAGGTGTCTATCCTGAGCTAGGGATCTCTTCGAAAAATTGGCTAGGAAAGAAGAAAGAGAATATTGGTCTAACAGAACAAGTACTGGACAAAAGGATTGCTCAGCTAGCATCTAAAAAGAACAATTTCTGGCAAAATTTCTTTAGCAGAAACCAACTATTTCTAGATATATATATTTTTGGCCAGTGGAGCCACACCCAACCTGATGATGTTCTACTTGATTTTTTCAAAAGTGAAAAAGAAGAAATGAGCTTCACTTCTGTAAAAGTTATCGCAGCCTCTGCACATGCTAATTCAAAAGTAGAGGAAGAAGAAAGAACCTTATTTGAGCATTTTATAACTACAACAACCCTTCCGGCAGAGAAGCGAAGAGTTGCAAAGGAATATTTTGACCATGGTATGGGAATTCAGGAGATACCAATTCAGGAAACAGATCCATGGATTATTCGAAAGTTTTTACTCGAACTGGCCATTCTTACTGTTTGGTCTGACAAAAAGGTAGAAGATGCGGAAAGAAAGTTTTTAGTTTCCTTTAAAGAAACCCTTGGCTTTTCTGATGAAGACCTTGAAGAAAGTATGATTGCAGTTGAAGGGTTTTTACTACAAAATTGGAGTCAGCTTGATAGTCTTCAAGGCAAAATAGATTATGAGGCTGTAAGTGATGAATACATAAGCAGGTTAGTAAAAATGTGCTCAAGCCATTTACATAAGATAGAAAGTATGGTGGCCGATGATGTATCTCTATTAGCTACAATTAAAAAAGGAAGCTCTAACGAATTATCTCAAGGAGATAAGGAATTGATAAGAAACTCTTTTCTCAAAATACTTCAATCCATACCCAACTTTAGAGTGGTTATGCTGCCTGATGAATTTCTCAGCTATGAAAATTTGTTGAAGGTCATACCAAAAGAAACTATTACAAGAGTTCTTTCTCAGGATTAACTTTATCCTCTATATCTAACTCTGCTTCTGCATCATCCTCTTTTTGCTTTTGAGGAATTAGTAGTGACATAACAATAGATCCTCCGAGCACGACTATAATTACTAAAAAGCTAATATTAACAGAAATATCAACATGGATTATTTCAAGGAGCATTTTAGCACCAATGAATATTAAAATAAAAGAAAGCCCTTTTTGTAATAAGTAGAACTTGTCTATAATTCCAGCAAGAAGAAAGAATTTAGCTCTTAAGCCAACTATGGCAAAAATATTAGACGTGTAGATCAAGAATTCATTCTGCGTGATTGCAAAAGCCGCTGGTATTGAATCAACAGCAAAAATCAAATCGGTAGTCTCAATAAGTATTATCACCAAAAAAAGTGGTGTGAATAAAAGCTTCTTATTCCTCCAGATAATAAACCTCCCTCCAAAGTCACTTTTTGTGATCTTTAAATACTTGCGGGCTAATTTTAATAATGGGTTTTTACTAGGGTCAATTTCGTCCTCCTCATCTTCAAAGAAGATCTTAATTCCTGAGTAGACCAGAAACACACCGAAAATATATAGTATCCAATAGAATTGACCAATCAAATATGCTCCTACGAATATGAAAATTGCCCTGAATATTAAGGCTCCAAGTATTCCCCAAAACAATATACTGTGATAATACACTTCTTTTACTGCGAAATATCTTAGTATTAACAGTATTACAAAGATATTATCAACTGATAAAGCGTACTCTGTTAGGTATGCGGTAAAAAAAGTGATTGATGCATCTGCTCCATCGCCATACCAGTAGATCAGATAACCAAAACCAATAGAAATAGTCACCCAAAAAATGGACTGATATAATGCGGATTTTGTTGAAATTTTATGAGCACTCTTATTAAGAACCCCTAAATCCAATATTAAGAAAACGGCAATAATTATCGCAAATAGCCCGAATAGAATGGAATCATGCGAACTATTAAGAAGAGAAATTAGAAACATTCTTTGGGATTATTACCGAACTAAATAAACGACAACTTATTAATTAAATATGAGGCAACAATTTAATATTGTACATCATTACCAATCTATCAAATGTAAAATTAATAAATTAAATTTTAGAAAAAATCTTACACGATTTGTTTATTCAAATTTTGCAAAAAATGTAACCCTAATTTTAACTACACTTTGAACATATTCCTTGAATAAGTAAATTTTTTTCCAATATTTTATAACCTTCTGGTAATTTAACAGCGGGTATTGCAATTTTATCTAGACATGACGTTTTACCACATTTCTCACATTTAAAATGCACATGTTCATGATTATGAGCATTTTCATTACATTCATTACATAATGCATACTTAGTGATTCCGGCATCATCTAATACCTTATGAATTAGACCTTTATCCAAAAATGTCTTTAACGTGCGGTAAACTGTGACCCTATCATGTGAAGGATCAACCTCACTTTCAATATCTGATTGTCCTAATGCCTGAGCCTTGATAAGAAATAGCGAAAGAACTTCATTTCTACACGAGGTAAACTTTAATTCATATTCGCCCAAAATCTCCTTGACACGCATTGGCTTAAAGGTAACTATTCCTAATTTAATTGAAACTGAAGACGCGACAAATAACTATAAATACCTGAAGTATCTGAAGATAATTCTTCGTGGCTTCCTTGTTCTACAATTTCGCCATCTTTGAGAACAAAAATGATATCTGCTTTGCGAATGGTAGCCAATCGGTGAGCAATCATGATGGTAGTTCGTCCTTTCATTAATTCATCTAGTGCTTGTTGAACTAAATGTTCAGATTCCGCATCTAAACTGCTTGTGGCCTCGTCTAAAATTAGAATTGCTGGATCCTTCAAAATCGCTCTAGCTATGGCCACGCGTTGTCTTTGTCCACCTGAAAGCTTAACACCTCTTTCGCCTACTACCGTTTCCATCTTCTCTGGAAATTTTTCTATAAACTCAAACGCATTTGCTTTTCTTGCGGCCTCATTGATTTCCTCGTCAGTCGCATTAGGCTTACCATACGCTATATTTTCTTTAATTGTTCCTCCAAAAAGCATTACTTCCTGTGGCACCATACC
>CAYGNU010000154.1:0-8942 GCA_964351175.1 uncultured Roseivirgaceae bacterium
AATCGCCACTAAAAGCAAGTTATGGAAAACTCATGATGTGGTTTTTCCTTCTTTCAGATGCTTTTACATTCTCAGCTTTACTTGTTACTTATGGAATGATAAGATCTGCACATCCGGCTTATGACGGTACAGTGGAATCTTTTGTTTTTTCACAAGAATACTGGCCAATACCAGAGAAGGTTTTTGAGGCTGTTCCATTTTTACATGGAATGTCACTTCCTTTGGTGTTTGTAGGGATCATGACATTTATATTAATTATGAGTAGTGTCACAATGGTGTTAGCCGTTGAAGCTGGTCATAGAATGGATAGAAAGTCGGTTGAAAAGTGGATGCTTTGGACAATTATTGGGGGGCTTACCTTCTTAGGATGTCAGGCATGGGAATGGTCACACTTTATTAATGGAACAGGAGGCGGTGGTGCAAGTCTGTCATGGAATGAATACGGACCATCTGATTTTGCAGCACTTTTCTTTTTTATCACAGGGTTTCATGGAACACACGTACTAAGTGGTGTCGTACTTAACTTCCTTATTTATTATAATACTGTAACAGGAGTTTATGAAAGAAGAGGCCATTATGAAATGGTAGAGAAAGTTGGCCTTTACTGGCACTTTGTTGACCTTGTATGGGTATTTGTATTTACCTTCTTTTATCTTGTTTAATCGATTAACCTAAGAACTTATGCATACTGAACAAACATCACAAGTACAGGTCATACCTGCTGATAAGGAAAAAATCAAAAAGATTTGGATGACTGCTGGAATTTTAGGCTTAATTACAGCTCTTGAATTCTTAATAGCTTTTACTGTTCCTCATGAAATGGAAATGACTAGAGTTAGCATTTTCGTTGCTATGACTATTGTAAAAGCTGCCTATATAGTAGGAGAATTTATGCACCTTAAATACGAAGTAAAAGTATTATTCTGGTCAATATTAATCCCTATGATTTTCGTTGTATGGATGCTCGTTGCATTTATGTATGAAGGATCGGCCATATTTGATTCTAGAATTTAGTATTTAGTATTTAGTATTGTAAAATTAATTGTAAGGCTAGGATGATTCATCTTAGCCTTATTTATTATAAACTACTTTTATGAATAAGTTAGTCAAGTTTGTTTTTTTAATAATTACACTGCTAATACCCGTCTTGATTTTTACCTTTTTGAAGTTTTTTGGTAGTAACAAGTTTGATGTTGAGATCTTATATCAAGATGGTGTTCCAGAAAAATTTATGAAAGAATGCAATTTAAAGCCAGGAGCATATGCAGTTTCAGAATTTGTTCTTGACAAAACTCAAGGATTGAAAATTGTAGCTTTTGATAATGAGCGTGAGGAATTAGAGTTTAAAAATATTGCTATAAGATTATCAGAACTTTTTAAAGAGACTGTTAACATCACACTCCTGTCTGCTGTTAATAGTGAAAGCCCATATTATACCGTTCAGTTAGTAGGTGTTAAGGATTATGAAAAATATGTTCGGTGTAATTTTATATTGGATGACCTTAATAAACTTGTTTTGCTTGATGAAAAGAACCGTATTCGAGGGTATTATGATCAAGATCTTGATGAAATAGATCGATTGATTGTTGAAGTGAAAATATTATTGGAAAATGGAGTTGATGGAGAATAAATACAACAAGTTAATCATAACGCTTTCAATTGTTATTCCTCTAGCTGTAGCAGCGCTTTTTGGTATTAAAATAGAGGGATATGATTTCTCTTTTTTACCTCCTATTTATGCTTCAATTAATGGAGCCACTGCGCTTTTTTTGATTGGAGGATTAATTGCGATTAAAAATGGTAATCGCTCTTTACATGAGAAGATGATGACTGCATGTCTTATACTATCAGCATGTTTCTTATTAATGTACGTGGTATACCACATGACTAGTGAGTCTACTTCTTACGGTGGTGATTTAAAGGGATTGTATTATTTCATTCTAATTAGTCATATATTGCTATCTGTAGCTGTAATTCCATTAGTACTTTTTACTTATGTAAGAGCTTTGTCAGAGCAATTTGATAAACACAGAAAATTAGCAAGGATCACGTTTCCGATATGGCTGTATGTAGCTATTACCGGGGTTGTTGTTTATTTAATGATTAGCCCTTATTATAGTTAAAATTGAGAACCAACTGATCCTATATTCTGTTTGAGCATTATGTCAATAAAAAAAATATTTCTGACGTTATCATTAGTAAGCTTAACAGCATTAAGCTCTTTTGCTCAATGCGCTATGTGTAGAGCAACGGTAGAGAATAATTTAAGTAATGGTGATATAGGTATTGGGGCAGGTCTTAATTTTGGAATTCTTTATCTTCTGGTAGTTCCCTATTTAGCAATTGCTACTATTGGATTGCTATGGTACCGTAAAAGTCGTCAAAACGCGACAAAATATGAGCAAATTAAAAGCCGTTATTAACGGCAAATGTCCAAGATGTAGAAAAGGTGATATTTTCGAGCAGAAGGCGCTTAATTTATCTAAGTTTCACAAAATGTATGCTAATTGTACCAATTGTGGATTGAAATACGAGCGAGAGCCTGGATTTTTTGTTGGTGCTATGTATGTTAATTATGCGTTTACAGTTGCCATTATCGTAGCTGCCGCTATTGCTTTAAATGTTTTTGATGCTTATAACATTTATTCATTTTTTATATCTGTAATAGGTACGATTATACTCCTTTTGCCTTACCTTTTTCGTTACTCAAGAATATTATACTTACACTTATTTGGTGGAGTAAGCTATAACCCAAATGCTCCGAATCAATCCAAAGCATAGACTATAAACAATACATTTCTGTTTATCTTTAATGTCAGTAATTTTTAATGGATTGAAGGGAATAGCTAAGATATTATTTATTGCGTCTTTCATTAGCTTGTTGGCGGCTATGTCAATGCAATTCTTTGTAGGAAGACAACAACAAAACAAGTCTGAATGGGTCTCTGAAATTCAGCAATCTATAAACAGTCAGATAACCTTCATAGAGCAAGAAATTACAGCGATTGTTAAAAGCAAAAATTTCACAGATGATTTCTGGAAACTAGAGAAGTCAAATGCTCTTATTTTTATTTATGAGAATGGAAGCCTGAAGTTTTGGAATGACAATTCTTTTGTGCCAGAGTATAAAAATATCGCTGGTACATTTGATATTAAATTTATCAGAACAGTAAGGAATGACTATATCGCCATAAAGCAAAAGGTCAATCAAAGTGAGATAGTAGGAATAATTCCGATTTACAATGATTATAAGATAGATAATCAGTACATATCTTCTAGTTATAATAGAGGCATATTTTATGACCAAAATCTAACTTTATTAAGAGCCGAAGATTCCGATAATAAAATTTGTTTTCAAGGTAATTGCTTGTTTGGTATTGAATTTTCTGAGGACTATAATTCTGATAAGCAATTTGTAAGTGCCATAACGTTTAGTCTGTATTTTGTAGCAATTCTTGTTTTTATAGTCGCTACCCTCATTACTAGTTTGTTGCTCGCAAGTTCGGCTTTTTTTAAAGGTTTTGTGTATCTCATAATCTCATTTTTATCCTTAAGGTATGCTATGATTTATTTCGAGTTACCTAACTCACTTATTAATAGTGGCATATTTGACTCTAAGGTTTTTGCTTCATCATCACTCAACGCATCTTTCGCTGATCTTTTTTTAAATATCATTTTATTTAATGCTATTTGTTTTTTCCTTTTGAGTCGATTTAGATTCTCAAAATCTTACAGGATAATAATTCATTGGTCCAAGAGTGAAAAAATCACCCTTTCAATAGTTTTATTGGGTTTATTTATATTTCTCTACCATTCACTCTTCTTGATATTTCAAACAATCTATCACAATTCCCAAATTTCCTTTGATATCAATGAAACCATTCTTTTTGATGGCCCCAGAGTGTTAGCATTCATTATTTTTCTGCTTTTTGCTTTATCTATATTTTCCTTGGGCCATTTGTTTTTCAGAATTTCTCAGCGCTTAATAAAAGATAAATTCCTATTTACAATATGCTTTTTGGTTGGGGCAATTTTGTTCATTGGCGTCAATCTATTTCTTGGCCAGGCTTTCATACCAACGCTAGTTGTTTCGGTGATACTTTTTGTGGTCCTGCTTATCACTAATCTAACGGCATCGTTAAGCAAACTCCGTTATGCCACCTTTCTGTATTTCTTTAGTGTTGTGTTTGTATCGAGCCTACTAGGTGCTCTAGCGATTTTTAATTTTGAAAATGAACGAGAAGTAGATAGGAAAAAGAAATTTGCCAATCAGTTCCTTTTAGAGAACGATCATATGGCAGAGTTTCTATTGGCAGAGGCTAATGAAAAAATTAAAAATGATGTTTTCATTCAGAGTAGAATGGCATCTCCATTTTTGTCAAAAGATATAATAGAATCTAAAATCCGACAGATATATTTAAACAGTTACTTTGACAAATATGATACTAAAATTTATCTGTACAACGCCACAGGTAATGCCTTTGTAGAAGGTACTGACCAGCCCATCCAAATTAGGAAGCTAAAGCTTGAGAATTATAAAACAGGATATGATGGAATCCATTTTATCAACAAGTTGGATGGTAGTGCAGCCAAACGATATTTGGATTATATAGAAATTAAAAAGCGAGGAATTAAAGTAGGATATATACTTATGGATATGCGCCTGAAACGTATTATTCCAGATAATGTATACCCTGAATTATTGGTGGATAATAGGTTTCTGGTACCATATCAAAATTCGAATTATAGCTATGCAGTATTTGAAGAAGATGAGATTACATTTAGCTCAGGAGACTTTAATTATCGAGATGAATTTGGTGAAGAGGTCTTTAATAATGAAGCAGTTGATGTTTCTTTTGAAGGTTACCGTCATGTGATTATTAAGGATCAGGCTGGTAGAAATATTGTAATTAGCTCCGATGATCATCCTTTGATTGATATGGTAGGAAATTTCTCTTTTCTCTTCCTTCTTCAGGTATTTTTTGTGTTGATATTAATAGCAATTTATACACTTTATTACGCGTACAGAAAGGTTGGATTAAATTACTCGACACGTATACAATTGTATCTCAATGTAGCTTTCTTCCTTCCATTATTTGCGGTAAGTATTACTACTTTAAGTTTGATCAATGGCTCTTTTGAAAAAGAAGTCATTAATGAATATTATAAAAAAGCGGAAAGTGTTGGGAATAATTTGAATGGTATTCTTGAAGAGTATATCTCAGAAATTGCTGATGAGGATGAGTTAAATCAAAGGGTAAGTGAAATTTCAAAATACTCAGGAACCGACATAAACATTTTTAACACTAAGGGTAGACTTATCAAAAGTAGCCAACCAATTATTTATGAGAATGGTTTGATCTCTGAGTATGCAAACCCTGAGGCTTTTGAGCATATAATTATATCAAGAGAAAGGTCTTTTACGACTAATGAAAATGTTGGATCACTTCACTACAATGCAACATACTTTGGAGTTAAGTCTTTCGATACTGGAGAGTTGATTGGCATGGTTAGTATTCCTTTCTTTCAGTCAGAATATGCTTTAGAGCAAAGTCAAATAAGTGTAGTCACAAGTATTCTTAACATTTTTACAGTTGTTTTTATTGTATTTCTAATCATATCCTATTTTACAGCAAAGTGGTTAACCTTTCCATTGGCCTTCATTACGCAAAAATTAAAGAAAACAACACTTACAGAGTTTAATGAACCGTTGACATGGAATGCTGATGATGAAATTGGACTTATGGTGGGAGAGTATAATCGGATGTTGGTGAAATTAGAAGACAGTAAGGTTGCATTGGCCAAGAGTGAAAAGCAAAGTGCTTGGAGAGATATTGCGCAACAAGTCGCTCACGAGATCAAGAACCCGCTTACACCAATGAAATTGACGCTACAGCATTTAAGTAGAAAACTATTAGATTCAGATAAGGATCAGGAAAAGGAAAGGCCTATCAATATGCTTCTTAAGCAGATTGAAACACTAGATGATATAGCCTCTTCATTCAGCTCATTTGCAAAAATGCCAATACCAGAAAGTGAAAAGTATGAGTTTTCTGAGGTCCTCAAAAATGTCGTCAATTTGCATTCGAATACTAAAAATGTAAATATTGACTTACAATTGCCTGATGAAAGAGTATTCACCCTTGGTGACGAACAACTTATGGGAAGGATTTTATCTAATTTAATTTTGAATGCCATTCAGGCCAAGCAAGAAGGACGGGTGCTTATTGACATAGTCTTGACAACAAATCGAGATAAGCTCCAACTTGAAGTTAAGGATAATGGACCTGGGATTGAGGAAGAGATAAAAAGTAAAATTTTTATACCAAATTTTACAACCAAGGAAACGGGTTCTGGTATTGGTCTTGCTATCTCAAAGCATGGAGTTGAACATGCAGGTGGAAAAATATGGTTTGAAAGTACAGACACCACTGGCACGTCATTTTTTATAGAACTACCAACAATCCATGAATGATAATCCGTCTGATAGCTATAACGGGATTATTGGCATTGTCACAACATGTTCAAGCTCAATCATCAAATGAGCGATGCAAATGGGTAAAAGAATTTAATAAGCCATTAGTACTTGATAGTTTGAGTATAGTTCCAGAAAGCTTATCTCAATACGATATCAAATCTCATAATATTAATGAAGGAACAGTTACCTTCAGCAAACCTTCTGACAAGGATTCACTTTTAGTTTGTTTTAAGGTTTTCCCAATCAGCTTTCATCATAAGTATCAAAACAGAAGTTTGGCTATTTATGATAGCAATGCTTATTTCAAAGATCCAATAAAGAGCAATAATGTCATGCAGCGGGAGGAACTGTTTAGTACAGAGGGTTTGTATAAGTCAGGCAGCATAAGTAGGGGTATTTCTTTTGGTAACAATCAGGATGTATTTGTTAACTCTGCCCTTAATCTAAATATGGATGGAAAGTTGACAGATGATGTTTTTATTCGGGCGGCAATAACGGACCAAAATGTACCTTATCAGCCGGAAGGAAACACACAACAACTTCAGGACTTTGACAATGTATACATTCAAGTTTACAATGATGATTTTTCAATCACTGGGGGTGACGTAGTTTTTAGAAATCAGGAGTCAAACTTTTTAAAATATTACAAAAATGTTCAAGGTGGAACTGCTGTCCTAAATTATAAGGTTGGTGGATCTACAGCCAGTACAAGTGCAGGGTTTTCAGTCGCTAAAGGGAAATTTGCTTCAGTCATTATTAATGCAGTTGAAGGTTTGTCCGGCCCATATCGCATTCCGGGACCTGATGGTGAACGTTTTCTTTTGATTCTAGCTAATTCAGAACGAGTATTTATCGATGGCCAGCAATTGGTAAGAGGTTTTGATAATGACTATATTATAGATTATAACAGTGGCGAAGTAACGTTTACTAACAAGGTTCTAATAACTCAATTTACCAGAATCAGGGTTGATTATGAATATTCTGATCAGAACTACAGTCGCTCAATTTCTATGGCCAGTCATGAACAATCGATTGGTAAATTCAAAATAGGAGTGAATGCATATAGCGAAAAGGATAATGAAAATAGGCCTTTACTTTTTGACTTGACAGATGATGATAAATTATACCTGAGTAGTATAGGTGACAGTTTAGAACTTGCTCAAACATCTACTATTGATAGTGTTGGTTACTCTGCTGATCTTGTGCTTTACAAAAAAGTTTTGGTGAGGGATGATGATGGTGTCCAACAGGAGATTTATCAATATTCCACTAATCCAGATAGCGCTTTATATAGATTAAGTTTTTCTGAAGTAGGCTATGGAAATGGAGATTATGAACTCTTTCAAGGCAATGTGAATGGTAGAGTTTATCAGTGGGTTTCGCCAGAAAATGGTGTTAGGCAAGGTAGATTTAGTCCGGTTGCTAGATTAGCTACCCCCAATAAGAAACAAATGATAACACTTCATGCTTCATATAAATTATCAGAGAATGAGGCTATATACTCTGAAGTAGCTTTCTCTGACCAAGATGTTAACCTATATTCTGACTTTGACAATAATGATAATAAAGGTTATGCTCTTAAAACTGGAATAAGAAGCGAGGGGCGTCAGGTCAGCTTTCTAAGCGAGTATAAACTAAAAGCCTACGCAGATTTTGAAATTGATGATAAAAACTTCACATCCATAGACAGGTTTAGGTATATAGAGTTTGATAGAGACTGGAATTATGACCCTAACGCAGATACTAGAAAGTTTGAGGATAAAATTGTAAATGCAGGGGTAGGGGTTGAGAAAGATCAAAATAATTTATTTCGATATGATCTGACCCATCGCTTAAGAGGACCTCAGGTTAATGGCCTTCAACATCGGGTTAAGGCTGATTATCGATTAGGAAATTTGCAATGGAGGACATCATATTTCGATATGACAAATAACATGGAGGATCAAACGGCAACATGGAAAAGGTATAGTGCAGATTTTTCTGTTAATCAGAAATACATTATTCCGGGCTACAGATTTTCAGCAGATCACAACATGATTTCTCAACTAGAAACAGATAGTGTTAGCTTCTCTTCTATGTATTTTGATGAACACAGTATATACATAAGAAATGGTGCTGAAGCTAATGTTGACTTTGAATTAAGGCATAGTCTAAGAGAAGACAAGTCACCTCAAAATGGTGATATTGAAGATTTCACCTTTTCAGAGACAACCACATTTAATTTTAATAAGGCTTTTGAAAGTCAGTCTATTAATGGTGTATTCATTTATCGTAAACTAGAAAATAGAGTTGTTGATGAGGCTGAAGAAACTGTATCAGGCAGGATAGACTGGACTTCACGGCTATTTCAAAATCATATTAAATCAGAACTGACTTATGCTATTTCCAATAGTCAAGAGCTCAAAAGAGAATTTGTTTTTATAAAGGTGCCAACAGGTGAAGGCACCCATACGTGGAGAGATTT
>CAYGNU010000155.1:0-8909 GCA_964351175.1 uncultured Roseivirgaceae bacterium
TTGATTGAATCTTCGTGCATATTTCCTTAAAATAAGAAAAGCGGGATAAAAATCCCGCTTTTAGTAGTAATAATGATTAAGCTTTTAATTAATAGAACTTGTAACGTTCGTCTTTAATATCAGCATTTTCTTTTATAGCTTCAGCAATGTTGTAACCTACGCGGCCAGCTACTCTTTGTTGAATCTGATCTTTATAAGTTGCATAATCAGCAATTTCAGGAGCAACTGTCAAGTTCTCCATTGTGATAATCAATACACCATTCTGTCCAGCGAAAGGAGCAGAGGTTTCACCTGATTTTAATGAAAAAGCTTTACCAACAGCTTCTGGATCAAAACCAACACTTGGTAATGAAGTAGTGCTTAATAATAAGTTGCTTGAAGAATAAACATTAGCATCTTCACCATAAGCAGCAGCTTTCTCATCTAAGCTTCCAGATAATGAATTAAGCTTGGCGATGATTTGCTCACCTTTTTTCTTGTCTTTTGCTTTGATAGATACTTCGCCTTTAACATTTTCTAAAGACTTATAACCTTCTTCAACTTCTCCTGTCATTACTGCTACTACATAAGCATCATCAAGTTCGAATACTTGTGAAATAGAACCTTTAGAAGCATCAGTGAATAACCACTGAACTATTTGACGAGCGTCTCCTAAATTAGAAACTCTTCTGTCATTAGGCTTTAATGCACTTACTTTACCAATTTGTACTGTATCTGCCCCTGCCTGTGTTTCGAAACTAGCTACATCTTCAACACTGTTAGCAAATAGATCCGCTTTAGTATAAGCAGTATTAATTGTTTCATCGCTAGGCAATACTTCTCTTAAAATCACAGCCACTTTATAAGCAGTGTTAGTTTTAAGTTCGTCAACTCTAATAATATGATAACCGAATTCTGTTTTAACAACATCATTCAATAAGCCAGTTGAAGTAGCATCAAATACCGGCTTTTCAACTTCGACCATTCTACCTTTAGAAAACCAACCCAAGTCTCCACCTTTGGTTGAAGTTCCGTCAGTACCATGCTCTCTTGCCATAGCTTCGAAGCTTGCACCATCTTTTATTTGCTTTAATATGTCTCTTGCTTTAGTTCTTGCCTCATCATCTTCACCTTTAATTAAGATGTGACTTGCTTTAGCGTATCCAACAGTGTCTTCATAAATGTCCGTTACTTTATAAAGCTTAAACCCTTCTGTTTCAAGGTAGGGTCCACGAACATCACCTTTCGTTAAGTTTCCGATGTTAGCTTTAAGTTGAGCAGGGAGTGTGCCAGGGTGGTACTGTCCAAAGAAAGTATCGCTGTCAGTATTCAAAGCAGCAAATACTGAATCATCTTCTACAGTGCTAAATTCTTCTTTAAGCTTTTGCATCTCTTCTTTTACGAAAGACGTATCAGCTGAAGAAGGGATAATATCAAAGCTCACATAGTTTAATGATCTTGTATTGTCAACTTTATATTCTTCTTTATGCTCGTTATAGTAAGCTTTTAACTCACTGTCACTAACAGTTATAGAAGAATCGCTAATGGCATAGAAGGGAACATAAAGATATTTAACCTCTGCTACATCATTTTGAGCACTGTATTCTTTTATAGCTTCTGCCTTAGTCACATAGTTAGTACTCAATAGTAGATTTTCGTATTTTAATCTTCTTCTTCCAGGACCTAAGTCTTTTTTGAAAAGCTCCCAACGAACCTGAGCATTAGGGTCTAGGTTAGGAAGTTGCTGAAGGTAAGATAGGAATTGTTCTCTATCATACTGACCTGTTTCAGGATTGGTAAAAGCTTGCTGTAATGAAGGATTGATATTCTTGCCCTGAAGCATATCCCAAACCTCATCGTCAGTTACACTAACACCTACTTTTTCATACTGCTTTTCAAAAGCATATTGCGTAATCAAAAGATCCCAAGCTTGCTGACGCAATGTTGGTTTCTCTCTGTCAGTAGCTTGTCTGTTAAAATTGAGAATATAATTATTCTCTCTTTCTTGAACAGCGCTTTGAAATTCTTTGAGGGTAACGTCATGTCCGGCTATTTCACCTACGTCATTTCCACCACCCATAATAGATGAATTAGGACCTAATAGATCCGCCAACACAAAAGACATAATTGCTATCGCTACCGCAGCAACTATGAATTTTCCCATCTTATTCCTCAATGTATTTATTAATGCCATCTTGCTTGTTTTATTACTTTCTTAAGTCTAAAAGAGGCGCAAATTTAATGAGTATATCACTAAAATCAAACTACCTTTTTTTATTAGAAATTATTTGATGAAAAACTGATTTTTTTATGGGTTATTCACTACCAATTTAATAGTCTCAATGCGTATGTCGTTGGTAGATTGAATGATAAAAGTGTATGGAGGATGTTCTATAATTTCTCCCACATCGGGTAAGTCTTCTGTCAATGTCAGAATCATACCACCAAGGGTTTCATAGTCTCCTATCGGTAAATTCCAGCTGTATTTATCATTAAGATAATCAATCTCATGTCTAGCGCTGAAAATGAAAGTGTTTTTGTCTATTTCCTGTTCTACCCAATCTTCATCATCATGTTCATCCTGTATTTCTCCGAATATCTCTTCTATAATATCTTCTATACTGACAATGCCAGATGTGCCTCCAAATTCATCTACCACCAGGGCAAGACTTTTACGCTCACTTATGAACTGAATCATTAGCTCATTGGCTAACATTGTTTCTGGGACGATTACAATTGGGGTGAGGATATCCTCTATTAATTTTGGTTTCTTAAAAAGCTCTAATGAATGACAGTAACCTATTACGTCATCAATAGAATCTTTATAAACTAATATTTTTGAATGGCCACTTTCTATAAACGCCTGCTTTAGCTCTTCAATGGTATCTTCAATGTCTACAGCTACTATTTCGGTTCTTGGCAGCATGCATTCACGAACTCTAATGGTTTTAAACTCAAGAGCATTATTGAAGATTTTTGTATCTACTTCAACATTTGAAGCTTCATCAGCTAATAGTGTGTTCTTAATATAGTTATTAAGGTCAGTAAGTCTGAATACCGGTGTATCATCCTCGTAAGGGTGATTGAAAATTTTTGTGATCACAAATTTTGAAGAAGAGACAATAACAACTACAACAGGATACATCAATCTATAAATGATGTCCATGGGCAAAGCAAATACCCTCAACATAGTGTTAGGGTTGATCATAAAAATGCTTTTAGGCAAAAACTCAGCAGTAAAAAGAACCACTACTGTGGAAAGGATAGTCTGACTTATCATCACAGTAGGCTCAGTTAATAGAACAGCTGGCAATGACTCACGAATAATAGGATCAAGTAATCTGGCCATGTATATGCCATATATCACAAGGGCTAGGGTATTTCCTACTAAAGTGGTACTTATAAATCTTGAAGTATTCTGGATAAACTTTGAAATGATTTTATCTGTCCAGATACCTTTTTTATTTTGTAACTCAATGTGAAGCCTATCCGCTGAAACAAAAGCTATTTCTATTCCAGAAAAAAATGCTGAGAGCATTAAGGTGGCCAATATTGGCAAAAGTAAGTTTAAGTCCATTATTTATTGGAAGATCGATCTTTACCCTTCATGAGTTGATATAAAAATAAAAGACTTATGGTTAACATAAAAATCCAATACGAATAGGTGAAGCCTAAAGTAATGGTTTGGTGTACCGCTATTATGAATAGTGCTACGGTTGCTGAGAAAATAAGGGTGGTGGATAATTTATTCATCAATATAGAATTCTCCCTCAGGTTGCTTGATCGTATATTCTGAGAAATCTTGCTTAGCTTCAAGCCCTTTACCATAAAGTACCTGATCAGGTAATTTAATAGTTACAAATTTTTCAGTAAACATCCGCTCTTCCGAGGGTTTCCAAAATAATTCCTCAGTATCTAACTCTTGCTGATTTTCAACATTTTTAATCACCACATTGCCTCTACCTCTCCAGTGGTCTTCTTCTTTAAAGTATTTAGCTTCATCAGCCTTTAAGGTGGTGGTCATTTTACCAGATTCATCATAGAACTCCATATAAATCCCTTCAGGAAATTCTCTGTCTCCACTTGCGAATTCTAAAAGCTTAGGGGTAACAAGTTTAACTCTTAGCGTAGCTGACTCACTGCGGTATAATACCATATCTTCTGCCATATTGATTGGCCCTTCATAAGGTTGAAGATCCTCTATTTCTTTGTCCGTGTTTCCACAGGCCGAAATAATAAGAATTAGTAATATGGTTTTGATTGCTTTCATTAACTAAAAAGGCCATAGAAATACTTCTATGGCCTTTCTTTCAAGTTTATAGTATTAGTCTCTTGTTCTAAGAGAAGTAGTTTCACCAATCCAACAACCGACACTCATTGCGTCACCTGCAGAATAGTTCATTGTAAATATTTCTTCTTTAGAAGGAAATTGTTCTTTAGCGGCATTCATCATCTTGGAGTTTCCGGCCCTTTCGAACATGTCATATGCCGCCAAAAACACTGCTCTATCTTTTACGATATCCTCTTTTCCAGCACAGCTTTCAAAGCTTCCATAATAAAGGTATCCAATAGCTCCATAAGCTTCTCTTTTAGTAGGGTCTGCTGAAAGTGCTTTTCTGTACATTTCTCTTGCCGCAGAACCTGACTTCAATGTTCCTAACTGAATGTACATATCTGCTTTATTGCCTGGATCTTCAGTTAAACTAATAGCTTGATTGAAAAATTTCTCTGCCTCAGCATTGTCAACACCTTTCAATTTTAGTGCTATGTTTTTAGCTAAACCAAATTCTGGTTGCTTCTCCTGAATTTTCTTTCCAGCTTCTAACCATAAAGGGTCATCTGTACATTTTCCATTCAACATGAAACCAAAAATCTTTTTAGCAAGCTTAAGATCATCTGGATTTTGCTCAAATTTTGGACCTAAATTTTTTCTAACAAAATCACAATCAACGTTTACAACGGATACCAACATGCCGTCAATTCTATTTTTATATCCGTTCCATCTTTCTACATCATTTCCTTGAGCTATATTGTACTCAACAATACTCATAATGTTGTCATATCTCTCTAAAATTTGCTCTTCAGATAGGTTTTTAACATACTTTGCATTGTTAACAACAGTACCCATGTATGGCTGAATAACATAGTAGTCCATTTCGGTACCTTTCAATTCAAAAGCTCTATCAAATAACTTAAGCATATTAGGCAGTTCACTTACTTTTTTAGCGTTTTGCTTATAAGTCTCATACGCTTCTCTTACTATCACTGACTCTTCTTCGCCACAATACTTAACTCTCATATTATACATCATAATCAATGAGTCAAAGTAAACTTGTTGCTTAGCTTCATCTTTAGTGCTCTCCATTAAGCCCTTATAGATTTTCTCACCATTAATATAAATGGCAGTATTTAAATCAGGAGCATTTTGAAGAATCCACTGGTGTGGTTTCTTAGCAGCTTCAAAATTGCTGTTTCTTAATGCATCAGTATATAGCACATTTTTTTCTTCAGCTGTAGCCTTCATTTCCCCTTCTGGCCATTTCCAATCGTCACACTGAGCATTAACTATGCTAGCTTGTGCCGCAAATACTAAGAACAATAAAATGTGTTTCAAACTAGATCTTTTCATAATCTTAAAATTAATCATACTTTCTTTTAATAAACCACTGGTCATTGAATGTAATTCCCAGGTAAACTTTGTAATAATTTTCTTCAATTAAAGTTTTATCAACGCTTCCTCTTTTACCATACCTAAAGGCCATGTCAAAGCTTGAAAACCTACCCACTGGCAAGGACCATCCAAAATTAATGCCAATATCCTTAACTTGGTTTAAAACGTCATTGTTATTTATAACATAGGGTGTATTTTCATATGAAGCCCCTAATTTATAAGTTACACGGCTAAGGTAGCTAGTAACAGATGACGGGTCTGGAGTAAATTCCCCGCCTAGAGTTATTTTATAACTGTCGTCCAAGTCGGTATTTATACCTTCAAAATTTTGGTAATCTGACCATTGTTGCATTTTAAAGTCTAAGCCTACCATCCATTTCGAGCTTCTATTAAACGATATTCCAACGCCTATCGCACTGGGCAATGTAATAGTACCTCTTTGATTATTAACTAAAGTATCAGAAGCAATTGCTGGCTGACCATTGATGCTTCTGTCAAAACTCTCAAATTTTCTAGCCTTTACATCAGCGCCTAAATCGTAAGTCAAGCCAGCTTTGAACTGTACCCTTGAATTAAATATTGAATCTTGGTTGAATGCCAGACCAGCTCCAAAAACAAAATCTGAAAGCGTAACTCTGCTTGTTACAATAGGTGTATAAACATTGCCAATATCTTGAATAGTATTTGAGAACCTTTTCTCTTCAGAGCTAAAAAGGTAAGTAGCCTTAACGCCAACAAATATTCTTTTGTTTATCGCATAACCATTTGACCAAAAGAACTGGTTATAACCACCTGTTCCTTCTTCACTTATATTTACTATATCTGTACTTCCAGTTACAGTAGTAGTATAACTGAAGTTGTAATCTACATTTGAATAGGGCATCAGACCTATTGCTGTGGTCCATTTACCTGGCTTAACAGGAAATGCCGTTGCTAAATAGTTAATATTGCCTCCGTTGTTTTGTTCGCTAGTGCTATTGTTTTTAAGGTTGCTATTTATACCAACAAAACCTGCTGAAAAAACTGTTAGTGAATTGTATGGAAGTAATGCAGGGTTCATATTATTAAGATGCCAGTAACTTCCATTACTGATGCCTAAACCAGCAGTACCTTGATTATGAGCTAGACTATTATCAATAATGTCACCAATACCTAAAGATGTAAAAGGTGACTTAGTAGCCTGACCATTTACAATCATCGCAAACCCCAACAACACTGTCAATACCGAAAGTACCCGGCTTGTTTTTCTATGATGCATTATACTGTAAAATCCCGTTTAAACCTCTCAAAACCAATTCTGGGGCTGCAAATATGCTAGCTTTGAGCTTGTTTTCAAAAAAAATACTGTCACCCCCACAAATAATAATCTGCAAACTTCCGTATTTGTCACTATACATCCGAATTATTTGCTCTATTTCGGCCGTAATTCCGTTGATTATTCCACTTAAAATTGAATTTGCCGTGGAATCACCAACCAAAGGAGGCTCTTCTATAGGCTCAACTAACGGCAAATTGGCAGTAAAAGTATTCAATGCCTTTAATCTCATATGCATTCCTGGTGAGATTCCACCGCCCAAGTAAACGCTATCAATAAGTACATCGTAAGTAATACATGTACCTAAATCTATAACCAAACTATTTTCTCCACCATATTTAAAATAGGCACCTGCCACACCTGCAATTCTATCTAAACCCAAGGTCTCAGGTGTTTTATAGCCAATCTTAAAGGGAAGTGGGGTATTATGACTAAGTACCAATGAGTCATGGCTAACATTTTCTTTTATTTCTTTTGACGCAATAGATGAAGAACTGATGATGGAAAGTTCTGGTGAATATTCCTTTACAATGGCTGGAAGCTCATTCAATTGAATAGGGTTGATTACCTTGATTAATTCATCCTTATCAAATAAACCAACCTTGCCATACGTATTGCCAAAATCTATAATTAAATTCATGCTTGCTTTATAGGAACATTGAAGAAACTAAAGACTCAGTAATAATCGAAAAAGTTAAATAAGACACTAATTCTATAGAGTTTGTTAATTGTTTCTTAAAATTCTGATTGGGATTTCAAAATTATGAAAAAAAATGATAGATACAGTGTAATAGGACTTATGTCAGGAACATCGTTGGACGGGTTGGACATAGCACTCTGTCATTTTTCCACGGATAATAACAGATGGTCTTTTGAAATTGAAAAGGCAAAAACATTTCAATACCCCAAAGCAATAGAGCAGCAATTGAAGTTAAGTACTTCATTGTCTGGAGAGGAAATTGCAAAGTTAGATATTGAGTTGGGGCAATGGTATGCTCAAGTGATTAATAATATTAATATAGCTACTCATGTTGATTTTATTGCCTCACATGGCCATACGATATTTCATCAGCCTGAGAACAGATTAACCCTACAAATTGGTAATGGCAATATTTTACATGCAGATACTGGTTTGCCCGTAATCTATGATTTTAGAAGTTTGGATGTAGCATTAGGAGGTCAAGGAGCTCCTTTGGTTCCTGTAGGAGATGAGTTGTTATTTGATGATTTTGACTGCTGCTTGAATTTAGGAGGAATCGCAAATATCTCAATGATAGGCAATAAAAGAGTTGCCTTCGACATAGCTCCCTGTAATATGCTGCTAAATTATTTGATGAATTCGATTGGAAAGTCATTTGATGAGGGTGGGCAAATAGCAAGGTCAGGAAGTATCAATCTAGAGATGTTAGAAGAGTGGAATGGCCTTGAATTTTATAAAAGATCTTATCCTAAGTCGTTAGGTTTCGAATGGGTACAGCAGAATATTCTAAGCAGAATAGATACCGATCAATATGCGTTACAAAATCTATTAAATACTGCTGTAGAACATATTAGCACTCAAATTGCAACAGAGATTAACTCCATGGATAAAAAGGAGATAAAAGTTTTAGTTACTGGGGGAGGAGCAAAAAATACCTATTTAATTGAGAGAATTAATGCTCATCTTAATTCAGGAGTGAAACTAGTGCTGCCAAGTGAAGTGGTAATCGACTATAAAGAAGCCTTGATATTTGCTTTTTTAGGAGTTCTAAGGGTAAGAGATGAAGTCAATTGCCTTTCCAGTGTGACTGGGGCAGGCCGAGATTCCTCGGGTGGAGTTATGGTTGGTTTTTGATATTTAAAATTCCTTAGTTTTGCGGGCATTCACATTACATTCAACTTTAAACTTATATGAAAGAGCTGCTAGATAAATTTGAAAACAAGAAACCTGAAATCGTTTTCGAA
>CAYGNU010000156.1:0-268 GCA_964351175.1 uncultured Roseivirgaceae bacterium
TTGAATTCTTTAAAAATATTTTCAATTCTATCAAGATTAGTGATATCCGCAACGTTTAAAGAAACTTCAATATTTGTATTTAATTCTGCAATTAAGTCATATAAAGCAGACTCCGCCTGATCAATCAATACCAATTTTGATGGTTCAAATGCAATGATTTGTTTTACTAATTCACTACCAATAGATCCTGCTGCTCCAGTTATACAGACAGATTTTCCTCTGATTTGATCAATTAATGACTTATTACTAATTTTAATTGAATCTCGCT
>CAYGNU010000156.1:278-8883 GCA_964351175.1 uncultured Roseivirgaceae bacterium
CATCAATTTTGACCTGCTTAATTTGATTTATACTCAACTCTCCTTTTACCCAGGTGTTCAAGTCAGGTACAGTTTGCACTTTCAATTTTAAATTTAGGCATGCATCCACAATTTCACTTTTTCTCTTTCTCGAAATTCTATTTACAGCAATAACTAACTCCTGAATTTTGAATTTATAAACAATTTCTTCTAGCTTATTAAAAGAATAAATGGCCGTACCATTTATCTCTTTTCCTGTTTTATTATCATCGTCTTCAAAAAATGCCTTTACTTCATACCCAGAGCGATAATCATCATCTAAAAGATGTTTAGTAACTAACCCCATCTGACCAGCACCAAAGATTGCCACATTTTGCTTTTTTCTGTAAATCTTGCTGTAGTGAGAGAAAATATTCTTTATCAGCAATCGGTACTGGAAGAGAAATACAAAAGAAGCCAAAAATGAAATTAATAAAATTGAATTGGGTATCAGAACTGAACTTCCAAAAGTTTGAAATGCAAAATTTACCAGAATTGAAATTAGATGCGTTATAATTAAGGTATAAAAGACTCTTAAGCCATCTTTCAAACCTGTGTACCTAACGATACCTGAGTA
Organism: uncultured Roseivirgaceae bacterium; assembly: GCA_964351175.1. GTDB lineage: Bacteria > Bacteroidota > Bacteroidia > Cytophagales > Cyclobacteriaceae > Fulvivirga. Next base: position 874 of record CAYGNU010000156.1, read on the forward strand.
ACTTTTTGTAATAAGAAGAGCTATTAAACATGCGGCTGAGTTCACAGCAACACCCCAATCAACATTGAATCTTATGAGTTGATCAAAATCAAAGTTAAATCTTAGCAAGTAACCTAAGAATGTAGAAAAGCCTACTAAAAAAACATCAATGAGTATAATAACCCACCTAGGAAGTATTCTTAATTGAAGTAAGAACTTGGTGATCAAGGAAAACTATTTATCTTTCTTCAAAAACCTACGTACTCCTAATGCACCTCCAGCAATAAGTAACAACTCAATGCCTCCTATTGGAACGTCTGGATCACCACCACCACCAGGCCCTCCTCCTGTAGGTTGGGCGCTGACCCGAAATATAAATCCGAAAAGTATAAATACGCCAACTAAAAATCTATATCGCATGCCTTTTAATATTTTATTAATTTATAAATGACCCTGTCACGCTCACTTACTAAATGCAAATAATATATTCCTTTTGATTTTCCATTAAAATCAATTTCCAATTCTTTAATACCTTTATTCACCGGCTTTTGCGATAATAACTTACCATTTGAATCAGAAACTAATACTTGAACAATGTTATCGCTTATATGTCTAAAATCAATTTTTAACGTTTCATCTCCAATTGGATTTGGATAAATTAAGACATCTTCAAAGGTTAACTCATCATTATTCAGCCCAGTCACAGCGTCTAGGCTCATTATAATGTCGTTTGAATAGTCCGAAGTACATCCACTAGAAGTTACTTGTAATTTATAAATTCCACTTTCATTAACTTCAATGCTATTAGATGTAGCATCTGTTATTAGTATATTATCCTTAAACCATTGATAAGTATCAAATTCATCCGTTGACCTTAAGGTATTACCAGATTTTTCTATTTCCACCAAAGGAATAGGTATAATGGATGCTTCAACTAAGACTCTGTCTGATTCGCAACCTTGAGAATTTACAGCACTCACATAATAACTCTTTGAACTCCCTAAATTTGAAGTAACAAGTTTTGAATTAGTCTCCCCGGTAATAGCAACATCAGCATCAATTGATTCGTACCACCTATAACTGACTCCGGCTGTGGAACTTGATGCACTCAACACAACCTCGCTATTAGCACATCCAACACCATTTGTTACTTCAATAATTTCAGCTGAAAGGACATTGTCAATAATTAACGCACCGGCCACAAGTTCAAATTGTCCACATGACGTGTTTTCAACTTGAACATCAATAGTGTTTTCTCCATCAACAAGCAGAGATTTGGGAATATTGATGTCTAAATTATCTCCAGTACCACTTGAATTAGCTACCTCTTGATCTCCAATCAAAAGCTTATATACCATCCCAATTTGTGTATAATCAATATTAACAACCATATATTCATCATCACAAGTAAAATTCGAATTAAGAATCAAATCAGTAATGATAGTATTCTTTTTGATTTGAAGCTCAAAGCGATTGTCACCCCAACTACTGATATCGGAAGTTACTTCAAAAGTATAAGAAGTACCGTCAACAATTTCGCTAGTTGTTCCGGAAAAATTATCGAGTAATTCAAAAGTTTCTCCATTGGAGAAAGTATTTAACCCTGTCAGGTTTAGTTGATATGAACCAGGAGCAATATTGTCAAAGGATAGCCCAACACTTTTAGCACAGCTTCCTATGTTTCCTGCTGAGTTGATGGCTAGTTTTTCACCATTTGGTGATTTAGTATATAAATTGAAAATTGCATTATTCAATTTTAAGGCATCATAGGCCTCATCAAAGTTTTCTGTTGAACCCGGTCTAAACCATATGTAGGTCTTATCAGATTCAAGACCATTTGTTAGACTAACTACTATTCTATTTTCATATTCCTCTTTAGCTGATCTAAGAAAGGCTGTGCTACTTGAGACCTTATCAGCCTCCTCAACAGTAAGTGAAGGTGTACCACTACTTGAATGTACCCAAAAGGCCTGTCCAGAAGATATGAAACCTGTAGAAATATCTCCACCTGCGCCAACAGTATTATAACTAGATCCATTCCAGACATAGGCAAACGGATCTAAGTTTAATGTTGTTAGAAGATCCCAGTCAATAGTACTTGCATAAGGATTGTTTACTAAATTCCAACCATCATCTACGACACTTCCCGTGCTTGTTCTTGATACTGGCAAAACTCTATTACCTGTATTTAAGGAACCAGTAAATGTTACCGTCCTCGTCATTTCTTCAGCTCTTGTATACATAGAATAGCCTCTATTTTGAGCAATGCTTGAACCAAACGTGCTTTGCAACACCCATCCATCATCAACCGTTCCTAAAGTAGTTTCGGCTTCATTATACCTAGCTAAATCATTTCCATTAATAGTAAATCCACTACCTGTAATGTTGCTCACTGTTGCTCCCGTAACCCCAACGCCAAAGTTTCTCCAACGGTCTCCCGAACCATCAAAATAACGTTGAAAATTAATATTACCTGTTGTTGTTGTCGTTGTTAAATCACCCACACTTGCTGTTCCTGAAGCATCAGAAATAAGTGTAAACGATCCTGAACCTCCTCCGTCAAAATCTATACTTCCTCCAGATGCTGAAAATGTACCAGATAATGAGGCGTTTGTCGCATTGATGGACATTGTTGAATTAGAAAGTGTAATATTTCTAAAATTTATATCACCAGAACCAGCAATTTGTTGGGCGCCTGAAGCATCGAATGTCAAAGTACCAGAACCTTGATTAAAAGTTGTTCCATTAAAGGTGAAATCTCCTGCAAAATTAAAGTTGTTATTATTATCAAATATTGATGCATTAAAAACTACATTATCGTCTATGTCCATTGAGTTAGATGGAGAAACGATTACTACATTGTCAAAGGTGACCGGGCCCGTCACTATATGCGTAACTGCTCCTTGAAAAAAAACTGGCCTAGTAAAGTTTAAAGCACCACTATTATTAAACAAATTACCTTCTAAAAAAATATTGTCTCCATTATTAGTTGTAACAAATGTTGTAGATGTACCAATAGATAAATCACCCTCAACAGTTAAAGTACCAGATGCAGATAAGTTTTTATTTCCTCCGGCTCCGGCAGTAGATAAAGTCAAATTCCCATAGGTTCTTGCAAATATGCCCTGATCCCCATTCCTAGTAAAGGAAACAAGAGAGTTTGAATCAAATGTACCACCTGAAGGCCCTGTGGCATTAGTGTGAAACCAGCCATTTGCTTCATTATTTAATACGTTTAAAATAGAGCTTGACGCCAAGTTCAGACTGCTTGAATTCAGATATCCATTGATACCAACATTTACAACCCCTGTACTAGACAATGTAACAGTGCTAAAGTTATTAGTATTCGCTCCACCATTAACTCCACCATTTATATTTAAAGTTGACCCTGATGCAACAGTTATAGTCGAACTTCCAGTAGCATCACTTACTTGAAAACCTGAATTGATACTTAATGTCCCGTTATTGATATCTAAAGAAGTATGAATTGCTACATCTTCAAATTGTAAAGTTGTACTTGATGAAGTTGGGTTTACTGTTACATTTCGCAATGGCGAATTCAAACCCCATGAAGTAATATTTGGTGCAATAGCATTATCATTTGTAAACACAATTTCTAGTCTTTGATCTGTTTCAATGACTGTAGTAGTTGGCTCACCAAAATCACTAAAATCAGAAAGCAATCCTGCAAGTTGTCCATGGATTGTCAGAGTGTAAGTTGCAAATGGTAACCCAGCTTTTGACAAAACGTTTGCATTATCATTTACAACGTATAAATCACCAACTTCAACATTAGAGGTAATATTAACCGTTCCTCCCCCTGCACCATCTCCAAAAACAATTGCAATGTCATTTGCTCCCGGAATTCCATCTCCTCCAGAATCATCAAAATCAACGTCCCAAGTGTTAGCATTATTCCAATTACCGCCTCCTGTAACGGAAATATACGTTGTTTGACCAAATGACAAGGTTGGCGTATAAAACACAAGAAGAATACATAACAACTTTCTCATACAATTATTATTAATTCAAATAAGTTAACAAATATAATGAATCGAAGCATTAATATGATATCCAAGAACCAAAACTAGTCTCAAAACAATATTTTATCATACCTTATTTAATACATACTTAGCTGACATAGTAACCGTATAAAATCTCTCCTTAATTTCAAGTTATTCGTATGCTTAAATTTCAGCCCTTTGTTTTCTTTGATAATAAAACCCAATCATCAAAAGCACCATTAGTGTAGGGTTAATGATCAATCTATGAAATTGTGATAATAAGGGTGAGGAAATTTCTGAATCACCTTCTAACTTTAACTTTACCACGAAATAAAGCGGCAGCACCACAAACATTTCTATTAATTGAAGGTATGAACCTACTTTCACATATTTCATTTCACAAAATAGCGCATAAATTATAAACAGACAGGCTGTATCATTGATGGTAAGCCGGATGGATTTATTAATTACAAAAATCCAATTGGGATGTATGATGGTGTCTGTCCCAAAAATAAAATGATAATAACTGAATTTTTGAAAAATATAGACAGCTACTAATACCGAGAAAGCCAGAATGAATATTAGGGTTCTTTTTTTGAAGGCAATATGATGGGTTGATAGGTTGATAAGCTTATTTGTTGATTTGTTGATTTGTTGATGAAGGTGTTTGTTGCTTACTTAAACGAGTAACCCACCAATACCAAAGCAATAATACAAACGCATAAATAAAACCCGTGAAAAGAAACTTATGGGTGAAATACATCCAGTTAGGATGATAATGTGCAATATAATAAAGCATGGCTATTCGTCCTAAATTGGCCAGATGGATGGCAACTAAGCCGAGAGGCACAAACCACAACATCTTCTTCCAACTGCCGCCATAGGCTACTAGAAATGCCAAAAATATTATCATAACATTTAGTCCATTACAGCCCTCAAAGACGGATAAAACAATCTTATTATTTAATAAAATATGGACTTTAGGTTGATCTGAATCTAGTGAGCTTTCTACATTTTCACCACTTTCTTTCAGACACCATACCGACTGATCAGTAACTATTGCTGTTGCACTATCGGGTCTGTTGTCAAAGCTTTCTACATAAAGACCATATAGAATGTTACCTATGAAGTAAATCGCCAAAAATTTAGTAACAAAAAGAAGGGCTGGCTTGAATTCCTTTAACATTGTTTTTTGTTGATGCGGTTATTTGTTTATTTGTTGATGCGGTTATTTGTTTATTTGTTGATACGGTTATTTGTTTATTTGTTGATGCGTTTTGCAGGTACCCCAACTACAGTTTTACCTTCGGCTACATCGTCAATCACAACAGCCCCAGCTCCTACTTTACAATTATTACCCACACTTACATTTTGAAGTATTTGTGTACCTGTCCCTATTAAAGTTTCGGTGCCAATTTTCACATTGCCTGAAATATTAGCACCAGGCATAATTGAAGTGTAATGGCCAATCTCAACGTCATGGCCAATAGTACAATTTAGATTAATAATGGCGAAATCACCAATTTTAATATTAGTTGTGAAAATGCTTAGCGCTGTTATTACTGTCCCCTTTCCTTTAATTAATTCTTCTTGATCATAAATAACCGAGGGATGAATGAGTGTTGGGAATTTAATATTGGAATTGACTATATTTTTCACAATCTTTTTTCTTATCGAACCATCAGCAATGGCTATCACCACATTAAGGGGTTCTTCAATGGCATTTATTGTTTCAATTCCTCCTAAGTAATTCGTTTCCGTTTTAATATTATCATCAAAAAAACCAATAAAATTCCACGTAGGTGTGTTTTGATTAATTTGTTTTATCAACAACTCAGTTTCTCTGCCAAATCCTCCAGCACCATATATCGCGATCTTTTGCATTTATTTCGAATTGTTTTGTTTGTTGATGGGCTGATTTATTAGTTGGGTCAAAATAATGATTTAATATGATGTATTACTCTATTTTGCTGTTCTTGGTTCATATTGGAACCTGAAGGTAAACACAATCCCTTTTCAAACAGTCTCTCCGATAATCCATCCCCGTAATAAGGGTATTGGCTAAATATGGGCTGAAGATGCATTGGCTTCCAAAGTGGTCTAGATTCAATGTTTTTTTTTTCAAGTGCCAATCGAATTTCCTCTCGCTTTTGATAGGAAGAAGTTAGAATTGTAGTTAACCATCGATTCGAGTAAAGTTGATGTGTTGATGCGTTGATGTGTTGATTCGAGTCGGATGGGGTTTGAAATTCAAATAAGTCTTTGAATTCATTATAATAATTTTGCCATATTTCACGTCTGCGTTTCACCCGATCATCAAGTACTTGCATTTGACCACGGCCTATACCCGCACTAATATTACTCATACGGTAGTTATAGCCAATCTGGCTATGCTCATAATGAGGTGCGTTATCACGGGCTTGTGTAGCGAGGAAACGTGCCTTTTGAACGAAATCATCATTTTCAGATACTAAGGCTCCTCCTCCTGATGTGGTGATTATTTTATTACCATTAAAAGAATAAACACCGATATCTCCAAATGTGCCTAATGCCTGTCCGTTAATACTTGCTCCCAGGCCTTCTGCTGCATCTTCAATAATGGGTATTTCATAATGCTGCGCAATAGCTTTTATTTCATCCATCTTAGCCGGCATACCATACAAATGAACAGGGATTATTGCCTTCGGCAATTGTTTATGTGATGATTTGCTGATTCGTTTTAGCGCATCCTCCAATGCGTTAGGATCCATATTCCACGTATCCTTTTCACTTTCAATAAAAATAGGTTTAGCTCCTTGATATACAATAGGGTTAACAGTAGCTGAAAAAGTGAAGGTCGATGCAATAACTTCATCTCCCTCTTCTACACCTAGTATAATTAATGCCAAATGAATAGCCGCAGTGCCTGAGGATAAGGCTGCTGCAGATTTCACTCTTGAATAATCACATATATCCTGTTCAAAACCATTGACATTCGGACCCAATGGAGAAATCCAGTTGGTATCAAATGCTTCTTGAACAAATTGAATTTCAGCCCCTCCCATGTGGGGTGAAGAAAGGTAGATGCGCGAGTTTGTCACTATATTTTTTAAGTTTTCACTTGGTAATTATACACAAAATAGTGTAGAAAGGATATTGACAAATTTAGTAATTGTAAAGGTGTTAATGTTTCAACTTTAGCCAAAAGAGCGCAACATATTCTTTCATGGCTATTTGCATAAATAATAACTTCTCAATGGATGGTTTAAAATTATAGGGTGGTTTCAAATCATCCAAATGCACTTTGTAATCTGTAGGGGCTGGAATCGGTTGAATTCCTATTTTTTCGAAATGAGCCATAGCTCGTGGCATATGAAAGGCCGAGGTAACAAGAATAAGCTTAGATTTCTTACCAAATCTTTGGCTATAGAAATCTGCTTCTTCTTCTGTATTGCTGGGTGAAACATTTATTAGTGTGTCTTGAGCAGGGACCTTTAAAATCACTGCGGTCTTGCCCATGATTTCAGCAACACTTTCTCTACCTGAGGCAGAGTAACCCGATAATATTAATTTGGCACTATCTGCCTGATTATAAATTCTTATACCTTCAACGAGCCTTGAAAGTGCAGAGGAAGACAAACGTGAATTATAAGAAGTCTCGGGATCATGAAAAGACCCACCTCCCAATACGATTATATTTAGGGGAGTTTCAGTATTATGTTCAGGTAATTTAAAATTTGGGTATTGATACTCCAAATGGTGAATTAAAAACTGGGGAAGAGGTGATATATATATAACAAATAACCAAATCCAAAAAACAATGCCTACCACTTTGGATAACTTCAGCTTTCCAATTTGTTTTAAAATAAAAAAGGCTGCCCCGAAAAAGAACAACCAGAATATGGGGTTTATGATGATATAGGCTAATGATTTGATCATTTAAATAAAAGATCGGATTCTTTCATTAAGATTGGCAATTCGTCTACATCACGCAAGAAGATCAAATCCTTTTCAAACTCATACATTTTGTAGTTTTTATCGAATGTTG
>CAYGNU010000157.1:0-8870 GCA_964351175.1 uncultured Roseivirgaceae bacterium
CAAGCTAGAAATGTGGTTTGAGCCCGGAAAATATCTGGTAAGTGAAGCAGGGGTATTTTTAGTTCAAGCTAACGTGGTTAAAACCACTCCCGCCACAGTCTTTGTTGGTGTTGACTCAGGGCTGAATCATCTTATTCGTCCGATGATGTATGACTCTTACCATGAGATCGTGAATATCTCAAACCCTAAAGGGACACAAAGAGTCTATACCGTTGTGGGCTATATCTGCGAGACGGATACGTTCGGATGGGACAGAAAGATGCACGAAGTGAAAGAAGGTGATATACTCATGATGAAAAACGCTGGTGCTTATGGCTTCTCTATGGCTTCTAATTATAATTCTAGATACAGACCTGCCGAGGTTTTAGTTTATAATGGTAAGGCTCAGCTGATCAGGGAGCGTGAAACCATGGAAGACATATTAAGACATCAAGTAGAAATAGAAATCTAAGAAGCCTTTTTAGATCTTAAATCCTCAATCATTCTGTTGAAGAACGGTATTTCTTTGATTGATCGATCGCTTGTTGTGGTTTGTATAGCATTGATTATCATGGGTATAATCGATACCCCGATAAAACCTAGGCCTATTGTAGCTACAATGAATGGGTCCAAAAAGAATGACTTAAATGAAAATATTCCTATAATCAACAAAGTTGAGAATGGTAGGGAAAGTGCCAATACTGATAGTGCAAAATTAGTATTAAAAGTCTTGTTCAATGTTTTATTCTTTTCCTCTAATGTATTCACCGCACTCATATGAGCGAATGGCCAAAAGCTGCATGAGCTTTGCGGAAAGACAATTACAAGCAATGCAATGGCCGGTGTTAAGGCTGGAAAAAGATAAATAAAAATTGCACTGAGAATAAAGGTTAATCCTGACCTTAAGGTCAAAAGGAAGAATATAGTTTTCAGCTCTTTCCACTTGATCTTCACTGCCATACCAATAAATAGCAGCACTAGCGGGGTCATTATGGTGCTAAGCCGCAAAATGGTGTTCTCTAAAAATACTGGAAAGGAAGACAAATGAATGCCTAAACCAAGGAGTACAAAAGCAATGATCATGACCATGTTAATTGGCTCATTGATTAATGATAATAATAAGCTTTTGATCTTACTACCACTTTCACCTTGCTTACTAGTTTTGAATTGCTGATGATACCAATGCATGGCTAGCATGTATAGCAAAATCAGTACAAATACTTTATTACCCACATCAGCAACAGCCGCCATTGCCAACTCACTATCACCAAGAAACTCAATGATAAATGGAAAGCAGGACAGGCCTGGCGCCAATGAGGGTAACAGCATCAGTAGTGTTTGGTGTTTAGATGAATGCTTTTTTACGCCAAAACTTCCCAGCAGAAAATAGGAAGCTCCTAATAATATAAAATTAAATAATAGTGCAAGTACTGGCAGGATGATCAAACTCATCTCCAGTTCTATTTTGAGCAGGGCAACAAAGATTGTGGCAGGTAACGCAACACTTAAGATAAGTACTTTGATACCTTTCAGATTTTGTCCATTATCAATCTTCTTTTGGAGTAATAAACCCAAAAGAATAAGTAATAGAAAGCCAATTGCCTTTTGAAAACCCAAACTCATTTTTAGTTATCGCTTATTGTTTGAGAATTAAACAATTACCTTTTTCAAGGCTTTGCTAAATATTTTCATTTCTTCTAAAGTGCCCATACTCACCCTACAGTAGTTTTTACCATGTATTTCGAAAGCTCTCACGCCAACGCCCTGTGCGGTCATCATCTCGAGAAATGGCTTGCCTTCAAGTGCAATAGGGAAAAGCACAAAGCTTGTATATGACTTCACATATTCCATTCCCAAGTCATCGAGACTGGCATAAACATACTCCCTCGACTCCGTATTAAGTTTTAGCGATTTCTCAAGAAATTCAGCATCATCCATGCTCGCTGAAGCAGCATATATTGAAGGATAAGTAATGCCCATTCCTCCTCTAGTGATTTTTTGAAGCTTATCTAAAGTTTCCTTTTGAGCCACTACATAGCCGACCCTTAAGCCTGCCATTCCATGGATTTTGGAGAAAGTACGTGCTATAATCACATCCTTGCCTTTGTTGATTAAAGAAACCATACTCTTCTGCGTTTCTTTAGGCATGAAGTCTAAGTACGCCTCATCGATAAAAACCGGAACCTTCTCAGATACTCTTGAGCAGAAGTCTTCAAGTTTCTTACCATCAGTAATAGTGCCTGTTGGATTATTAGGGTTACAGATATAAACCATTTTGGTGTCAGCATCAATGGCCTTTTCCATGCCATCCAAATCATGCGACCAGTCATCTTTTAGGGGTACTCCTTTCCAGCTAGCTCCTGTTGCTTCTGCCACTCTAATTAAAGACATATAAGACGGGTCAGCGGATACGACAATTCCGCCCTCAAAGAACATCTCGATCCCTGGTTACTCCAATAAGTCTGAAGATCCTTGACCCATCATAATATTTTCAGCAGCAACGCCTTCTTTTTCGGCAATCTTCTCCATCAAATCAAACAGCTCGCGCCAAGCATACCTATTTCCTTTAACTGCCGCATCTTTAAAAGCTTCCACAGCCTTTGGAGAAGGACCATGTGGGTTCTCATTAGCATTTAACTTGGCCAATAGTGCTTTTGGTTCGGCAAACGGTTTGTTTACAACATGCTCCTTGAAAAAAGGGCTATATAAAAAGTTTCCGTATTTATCTATGCTCGGAAGTACTCTAGGCGTTTCGCCAAAACTCAAATGAGGAGCAATGGCTAGTCCGCCAATGGTTAGTAGTCCTGATTTAAGCCAATCTCTTCGGTTTACTTTGGTTGATTCCATTTTAAAAGTGATTTATAGGTGTTGATTTTAAGGCTAAGCATTGAGCAATAAATTCGTAATTATTGCACCAACAAGAAATCAAATTACCAATAAAAAGAATGTATTTTAAATTAATGGGGTATTTTTTAGCCCTATTATGCCAATATTATTTATGCAAACGTTTTTCTAGGGTATATTTTAATCCATATGTTCAATTATTATTAATATAATTTTTAATTAGGGGTATTTTTGATGGACTTGAAGGTGTTGAAACTCCTACGCAGAGTCACTCGCAGAGGACTCTTAGAACTTGATTTAACAATCAGAGTCCCTTACAGGTGACTCTGATGGGGAGAAAAAAATAATTTTTTATTATGGGTATTTTTGATGGAATTGAAGGTGTTGAAACTTCTACTCAGTGTTACTCGCAGAGGACTCTGAGAACTTGATTTAACTATCAGACTCCCTTACAGGTGACTCCGATGGGGTAACAACCCACTACTTCGCTTTGGCATGGGAGCCCTAGTTGGGGAGCGTATTATTTTAGAAGTTGATAGTCTCTTATCAAAATTTGAACAGATAGGTTTAATCTTTCTGCTAAAGTTCGTACCATTTCAACTGTTAGTTTTTTTCGTTTATTAAGTATTTCAGATACTCTACTTTTTCCACCAATAATTCCAACAAGATCTTTTTGTTTTAAATCCAGTTCTTCCATCCTGATTTTTATAGCTTCAATTGGGTCAGGAGCTTCTATAGGAAAGTTCTTGTTTTCATATTCATCAATAAGTAGTGCTAAAATGTCTGCTTCATCACTTTCGGCAGAACCAAGTTTAGCATCAAATATTTCATTAAGTCTTGCAAGTACAAGTTGGTAGTCATTTTCTGTTTTTATCAATTTTAGTGTCATAATGATATGATTTAAATGATATCAGCGTCTATTTTATCGTATTCTGCATGAGTACCTATAAAACGAATAAAAATCCAGCTTTTCTCGAAGTTGAATTTTACTACTAATCGATAATCATTTCCTTTAATATTGAATACAACCCGTTCATTTTTAAGAATACTTGCATTAGCATAAGTGCTTTTAATATCATTTGGTGTTTTCCAATCACTATGTTTAGCTGTGTCATACCAAGTTTTTAAGTATTGTTCAACTTCTGCATGCTTTTCCCAAAATTCTCTAAGTGTTCTTTTGGCAATTATTCGGTCCATTCAATCTTAATATATCGTAAAAGTAAATAAAAGTTCGTTAAAAGAGAACTTCTGAGATGCTTTTGTGATGCTCCAGAACACCCCGATAACAACGGCCCAGCACGTTGTATTTTTTTATGTATAACTAATTTTAAAGACCTCACACCAGCCCATTAGTTTCTTCTAACCTAGAACCTACTCAGAGTCCTCTGCGAGTGACTCTGAGAACTTGATTTAACAATCAGACTCCCATTTAGGTGACTCTGATAGGGAAAAATGTTAGCTTTAGGGTATCCTCTCAAGTCGAGTCCAATAAACCTCATCATTTACAATTGTTCCTGCTTTTACATTATATCCTTCGATATTCCGTTGATTAGGTGATTCCTTTGCCGAATAATCAGAAAATATAATGTTGTAATTATTAAATGTAGGATGTTTGTAATGTAGGCTTATATGATTTTTATGGGTCGATATTGTCCATTGTTTCTTTTTTAGAATTTTCAATATCATAATTAATTCATTAAGGTCAGTTTCTAAATAATCAAGTATTGATGAATTAACAGGTTTAGAATCAATAAATGAAATGTTTAACAGCCACAGTGAAGAAATGGTCTTGGGAATAAATCCTTTTCCAGAAATAGTGAGTTCATTGTTTTTTATGGTGCAAATTTTGTCGGTCCAATCAGTGTTGAAATTTACATGATTGACAGAGTCTGTGTTGTATTCGAAGGGCAGGTCAATTGACTTAACTTCTAAACTTTGATGTTCAAGAAAACCTTCATAAACGGACACTATTTTATTTTTTCTCTTAGAAAAAAATGCATGAATAATGATTAACTCCTCCTCATTTGAGTAGTAATAGTCAACAATTCCTTGCTTATCGTACTGTGTTTGTTGATAATTATTATAATATTCACTTAATCCAAATTGCCAGGTTAACCCAACAAAAGTCAATACTAGAGTTGTAATTCCGATAATCTTGACGATTCTTGACTGATAAAAATGAAGAAATCTTGATTTTCTGTAATTTTTGAGTTCTTCGTACTCAGAGTCTTTAAGACCTGTACCTTTTTTTGGCGTTTCTCCATGAACTTGCTTAAGCTTTTTAAATGCTTCTTTAGGTTTTCTTGTGTAAACCTCCTTCCGCATTCCAAATCCCATGTATCCCATTTGTTCTACCTTAAAGCTAACGTCTGGCTATGCAGCGTTGCTTTTCTCCTTTAAAAATAATTAAATAAAAGCAATGATGCATAGCCTTTGTTAGGCGCTGGTAATTTTGTCGACCGCTATAATCAAATGTATCATCATCGCAGGTCAAATTGCTGTCAGCCAGTAGTATTTTTGTCGCTACAAGAGTCGAAGGTCAGACGAAATGACTATCCGTCCGCACCCACCATTACGCACAGCTGTTGTTATAAGCCTTTTAACTGATGCTAAAATTAATTGGCATAATTATTTTTTGCCTACTGGGTTGTCCTCTTTCTTTACCTGGTTTCCAGTCTTTAGTGCTCTTTATTACTCTTATGGCTTCGCTATTTAATTCTTCTGCTTCGGTTTTAAAGATCTTGACATTTACAACTTTACCAACTTCATCGATTTCAAATTGAACGTATACTTTACCTGAAATTCCTTTGTTTCGGGCATTTACTGGATATTTCATTTTTTTTGCGACTTCATTATAGAATGCTTGCATACCTCCAGGATATTCTGCGGGCTCTGCAAAAGTTTTGTATTTATATTCATGCCCTAGTGAATCCCAACTTGTCCCCTTTATTACCTTTCCTTTCATATAAAATTCCACATATTCACTTGACCCATTTTTTCTAAAGCCTTTCCATTCACCAGATTTAAGGCCATTTTTATATTGGCCAATTTCTGCAATTATGGTGTCTTTATGATACTCAATATAGTTACCACTCCCATCTTTAACAGTCTGATTTCCTTGTTGATCATAAAATTCAAGGAGTTTGTGTCTTAAATCCCAGTCGATGCTTCTATCCCGACTATAATTACTTACTTCTTTTGGTTTTCCAGATTCATACCATGATTTCCAAGTGTCAACTTGCATTCCATTGTCGTAAAAACCTTCCTCTTCTTTATTGCCATTTCTGTAATAAGAAACAAAGTATGCATTTTTTGTAGTGAGCGTTTTATCAGTATATGTTGATGTAGACTTCAACTGACCTTCGATAAAGTGGTCTTCAACGAATAATTTACCTTTTTCAACAGGGTGTGGTTTAATTGTTCTGATATAGACTGCATTTTCTTTAGGTGTTTCCTTAAAAATGCTGTCTAAATATTGAGTTTGGACGTCTTGGCTATTTGTTAAGTGGGTTACAAATAAAAGTGTAAGGCTGATAAGTACTTTACTCATGATTAAAAATTTGTGGCTTATAACGTTTGGCAATGCAACGTTCCCTTTTCGTTTAAAAATAATTAAATAAAAGCAATAATGCATAGCCGTTGGTAGCCGATGGGAATTTTGACATCGCGTCCAGGTCAAAGGTTATTGTCAAAAGATTGTCCGCAGAAATAACCTTTGAGTCGTGAATATCCGTTGTTGGTTGCGCGCTGGATTACTTGCGCCTAACAATTCGCTATCAGCACCTATGGTACTGATATATATTATTAATGTAACTAATCTAGTTGAAATTTAACAGCAAGGAAAGTGCTATAGCTCCACTGGCAGGTCAAGATGCTGCGCCCATTCTGTCCAAGAACCATCATAAACAGCTTTGGGGTTATTGAGAATCCCCTCACTGGCTAACAAAGTAACGCAAGCTGTTACACCAGAACCGCAACTGAATACTATTGGCTGATCTTCGAGATTTAACGCTTTAAAAATAGCGGCTCTTTCTTCTTTTGATTTGAAATGGCCATCTTCAATTAGGCTTTGAAAAGGAACACTCCACGACTTTGGAATGTGCCCGCCTCTTAAACCCACTCTAGGTTCTGGTTCTGTACCATTAAATCTTCCGGCTGAACGAGCATCTATAACCGTAAATTCTGCTGAATTAAGATTGGACTTTATATCCTCAATATTTTTAACTTGAGATTGGTCTAAATGAGCGGTAAAATCTCCAGGTCTTATTTCCTGTTCACTGATTGTTTCTGTTGGATAGCCTTCTTTTACCCATCCCGGCAGCCCGCCATCCAGCACGGCTACATTTTTATGACCCATTACCTTATACATCCACCACACTCTAGGTGCTGTATAAATTCCCATATTATCATAAACAACAATTTTACTGCTGTTATTAATACCTAACTTCCGACTAGCATTTTCAAAAGCTTCTTGAGAGGGGAGTGTATGGGGCAAGCCGGAGGTATCATCACTAAACTCCCCTTCTAAATCAAAAAATCGTGCTCCTTCTATCTGAATTCCATCATAATCTGACTTTTTGCCCGAAACATTGACTTTCAGGCTAGCATCCAAAATCACCAAATCAGGATCTTGGAGATTGTCCTTAAGCCAAGCAGTGGATACAATGGAATTCATAGATGTTCTTGTTTTAAGTTAATGACAATACTGCTCTTTTCAACGCCATTAAATATCCCAAATGTACTCCTTCATGTACATTGTTGAAGGTGATTGCCTCTTCTATAGAATTCAATTCATAACCATAGCTGGTTGGGTAAGTATCGAACTTTTTGAAAAGCCCCGAATTATAATCTGCTTCTAATTGATCAACTAAACGCTGAGAATCCTTCTTAATTTGTTGAAGGTGGGCATTGTCAAAATTAGGAGAGGGAAGTGAGCCTTTAGCAAATGACTTCACAAATTCATCGCTAACATTTAATGGGTTTCCAGACATTTTATAACAAAGGATTTGCTGCGTCACTAGCACATGGCCAAGGTTCCACATCAGGTTATTATTAAACCCTTGCGGTATGACATTTAACTGCTCAAGGGTCAAGCCATTGATTGCCGCCAACTGGTTTTTTCTAGTAATTCTTAATATTTCAAATGCCTCTTTCATGCGCTTAAGTCTTAGATAATTCCGTACAAATAAAGGTATTAATTACCTGAACTTGATTTAAAACCTTAATAATACACCATTAATTCCACTCCTCGGAGGGGATAAAGGGCAATTTGAAACAAAAACTATTTCTTGTATTTCTTCTTGAGGTAATCCTTATACTGCGCTACAAATTTCTCAACCTTAGGTCTTGACACTGAGTAGACATAAGGCTGATTAGGGTGTAGCTCATAATAATTCTGGTGGTAATCTTCAGCAATATAGAATTTGGTAAAGGGTACAATCTGAGTTACTATTTCAGATTCATATTTCCCTGACTTATCAAGGTAGTTTTTTCTGTCAATGGCTGCTTTTTTCTCCGCATCATTTTTATAGAATATCGCTGATCTATATTGCTTCCCAACATCTGGCCCCAGACGAATTAACGTTGTTGGATCTTGTCTAGCTTAGAAAAAGTCAGATAACAATTGATAACTCACCACCGAAGGATCATAAGCAATTCGTACAGCTTCAGCATGATTAGTTAAGCCAGCGCCAACCATCTCATAAGTAGGGTTATCGCTAGTACCTCCAGAGTAACCAGATACAACATCAAAAACACCATTGACTCTTTCAAAAACAGCCTCGGTACACCAAAAACAGCCACTTGCGAAATAAGCGGTATCGAGTTTTGCGACTAGTTCAGGATCAATCGTTGTTGGTTCATTTATTCGTTCACCATCATTCTGTTTGGCTGCACAGCAAACAAATAATATACTGGTTGAAATCAGGGTGAGTACACTGAAGAGTTTCATATTATGTCTTTTTAGGTTTCATATCATCTAACTTCTATTAAGTTATAATGTTTGACTTATATATGGCGTAAGAAAGACAAAAGGCGGATTATTGGTT
>CAYGNU010000158.1:0-8865 GCA_964351175.1 uncultured Roseivirgaceae bacterium
CTTTTTCTTGGAGGGATAGTTGTAACAGTCATTTGTTATATTCGCTATAACAAGGCTACTATGCAAACTCGCTTATTCCTTCGACTCATCTTCAAAAATCTTGAAATCTATCTACTCAAGATTATTACTTTGGCTGTCGCTTCTGCTACTCTGATACTGGCAAGTGTATTCTCTCTTAATGAATTCGGTTTTGATAAATTTCATGAACATCCAGAAGAAATATTCAGGGTTATTGAGAAGCAAAGCACCGAGACTTATGGTAGAAACAAAAAATCAAGTAAAATATCAAATGATATTTTTACCTCATTAAATGCTAGTGAAACTCATACAGTTGCCAGAACCAAAGTATTGAATGAAATAAGCGTTATCGCAAATGGTAAAACCATTCACAATCAACAGATGCATGCGGCAGATGCCAACATAGCAAATGTCTTTACACTAAATATCAAGTACGGAAAACTAGAAGGCTTTCAGAAAAAAAACTCTTCAATAATACTTTCCACAAACCTTGCTCAACAGTACTTCGGTACCGCTGATGTAGATGGTCAGGAGATTTCATTATTCACTTTTGGTGACACATTGTATTTGACTATAGCAGCGATATATCAGTCCTTCCCATCCAATTCACATCAGAACTTTCAAGCTTTTATCCATTATGATGAAGGGTCATTAAGAACCTTGGGGTATGACACTTCCTTTTCAGAAGTCTATGGTCGTAAAAAAGAAGAGGGAGAACTCGATTTGCCTCAATTTGAGGATAAATCATTTAGTGTTCAAGCACTTACAGAAATCTATTTTGGTCCTAGAATGTCAGGTGAGGAGGTAGAGCATGGAGACTTGTACAGTGTCATTATTTTGATCAGCATCACCTCGCTCATTCTTTTTTTAGCACTCACCAGTTTTATCAATCTTACAAGCCTGGCACTACCCCATAGAATAAAAGAGCTAGCCGTTAAAAAACTAGCTGGACACGATAAGTTGAGTTTAACCCTGAGTTTTATCAGTGAATCTCTTTTAATTGCTCTCATCTCCTTTGCTTTTGGATTAGTTGCATTATGGGTCTGTTGGGAGCTAATTGAATCTATTCAAGTGGTCAACTTTCCTGCTTTGATCTTACAAGAAATAACACCTCTATTATTTATAATTTTTGGATTTTTTCTATTGTTAGCATTTACTCCTTTGCTAATGATCCGCAAACTCATTGTTGCTACCCCTATTAGACTGCTCAGTTCTGAGACAATTACTTTTCCTAGATTCAAAAAAGTGATCATCATACTTCAATTGGGGATCAGCATCTTTCTAATAGTCTCAGCCATTGTTATCAATCGGCAGGTCACCTATTCGCTAGTGAAGGAGCCGGGGCGGAATAATTATCAAGTGGTATATGTTAGTTACCCCAATGACATGACCGAAGAGGCGCTAACTAGGCTCAGAGATAGTTGGAAGAAATATAAACACAACATTTATAATGTAATGGCGGTTTCGCAATTACCGAATCAAATTAGCAGTCGTGATTTAAAAACTGGTGTCTATTCGATTTCTGTTGATTCAGAATTTAATAATTTCTTTGACCTTGAAATGATCCAAGGTGGTTGGTTTGGTGCCAATGACGGTGATTCTGTCCTGGTAATCAATGAAAGTGCGGTACAAAAATTGGGTGGTGCTTCAGGAAATATACGAGGTGTTTATAAAGACATTAGTAGTCAATTTAATCTGCCAGAAAAACCTATTAAATTAGTAAGAGAAGGGTATTTCAAATATAACTTCTTATGTATCCGGATTTTAGAAGTGGATATACTAAAAACGATTGGTTCTCTCGCAAGGTATTTTGAAGTTGATGGTCAACCTGCCAATGTTCAGTTCATGGACAAGAAGTTCGAAAACTGGTTGGATTATCAAATTAGATTAAACTCATTCAGCAATATTCTTACGATTATTGCCTGTCTTCTGTCTTGCTTAGCTATTTATGGGTTAAGTATCAGTGTGGTTAGAGATAAGCTAAAGCAAATTGCCATCCGCAAAATCTGTGGGGCTGACCTAACGCATATTATCTACTTACTTATGAAAGAGTTTGCTTCTAATCTCTTTATCGCAGTAATACTATTTGCTCCGATCACCTACATCATACTCAAAGAATTACTTCGTGCGTTTGTCTATTCCACCAAATTAAATTGGCTTGATCCAATATATCCTTTGGGGTATAGTGTTGGGATTATTGCACTATTATGTACTTGGCAAGCACTTAGTTTAAATCGAGCTGATTTATCGAGTGCATTGAAAGAGTAGTATTTAGTTCAAGGACCAATAAGGTGCTTTTAACTAATCTGATAATAAACATAAAACAGAAGTATGCCTGACACAGCACCTGTGATGGCGTACTTCTGCTTCTTCATGATAAAAGTCTTACTGGCCTCAGCATGAGAGGATATTACTGATATTAACAGTAATAGTTCTAGAAAACTGTTGAACAAATAAACACCATACTCCAATGACGTTGGGTAATACTTGACCCCAGGTACCGTATAGAATAGTGAGAAGAATAGGAGACTAAGCATTAGAGCAAAGATCAACAGTTCGAATCTTCGTGACTTTGCCTCACGCTGCTCTTGAGCAGCCTTGCGCATCTTAGAAGATACCTTCGCAATCCGTACAAAATGATAAAGACAGTAAATTACAATGGCCCCAATAATTAACTGAAACCAGAGATGCACTTCAGTTGATTTAAATAACAATTTATACTTGGCCTGATGATGATAGAACATATACAGAGATGTGGTCAACGATGCAACCAGACCTACACCAAGTGTCTTTGATAAAATCAGCTTGTTACTCAAAGTTATTTTATTAGTGAAGCGCAAATCTGCACATATAATACAGGGTATTGGTAATTGAAAGGCTATTTTTTCAGGACAATAATTACTACCCCATTTTCTCCCTCTTTACCATAAGCTTCGATAGCACTCTCACCTTTCAAAACAGAAATGCTTTCAATATCGCCTGGTTTAATATCATTAATTGCTGTAAAATTAGATTTAGTTTTAATCTGAATAATCTTACCCTTAGCGTCCTTAACAACAAAAAGTGGCTCAGGAGAATCAAGCTTCCCCATTAATTTTACCGATACGCGTGGATTCTCACTCAAAGAAGTAGTAAAATCAAAGCTATTGCCCTCCTCATCACTCCTAAATGCCAGCAATTGATTCTGTTGCTCTTGATTTAGAAGGTTTTTTAATTGTACCATCATTTCAAATTTCATTTTCTTCAGCTTCTCTTCAGTCTGCAGAATAACCTTCATCTGACTGTTCGCTGCTGCAACATCAACCTTGTCTAATGAAAGCAACGTGCCCATTTTAGCCATTTGCTCATCCAAATCCCATCGCAGCGAATTGAAATCTACAATATGCTTATTATATATATTCTTAATTTGGCTTTCGATATCTGAAGGGAGTACTATTTCAGTCTTATGCTTGAGAATAAGATCGGCCGAGAATAAATGTTTTTGAAAAACATCTTGAGCATTGAGTTTACCAATACCAACTAGAACGAATATTAAAATTAATTTTTTCATAGTTTCTATATTTTATTTTTAAAAATCATCGATTAAAGATTGTGTTGGAGATTGCCATTCTTCAAGGGAAATATCTCTGTTCATAAGTGATTTAGTCTGCATGGAATTAGAAATTTCAACTACAATTTCGACTTCCTGAATTGGGTCTACATTATGAAAAAGTGCCCAACTAAAAGCGATGGCTAACGTTATAAAAGCGGCAACACTGAATATCAACGGCCATTTAATAGATTTGGCTTTTTGCTGATAGTCTGGCACGGTCAGATTTGCATCCTCATCTTTCATTTCTTTGAAAAAGTGTCTTAATATTTCTTCATCTTCATCCATAAATTCCAGCATTTAAAATAAGTTTTCTCAGAGCTTTTTTGCCTCTATCGTAATGGGTTCTAACTGTCCCAATACTTACATTCATAATATCAGCCGTTTCTTTCAATGTCAAATTATGGTAAAACACCAGAATTAACACTTGCTGTTGCCCATGAGGAAGTTTCATGATCAACTCCTGATAACTGAAAGTTTCATTAGTCAATGACTCCTCCTCCGCTACATCCCCAATGACGCTCAGGTCTTGATAACTTACTCTCGATTTCCTGTAATCAATGGCAGTGTATCTGATCACAGAAAAAATCCAAGTTTTTAAGTTCGACTTTTCATTATATTTAGCTTTACCCTCTAATATTTTTACATATACTATTTGAAGGACTTCTTTTGCCTGGTCATCATCATAATTACAACATTGCCGGGCCCATATATAAGCATCGCGGTGCTGTTGTTCTAGGATTTGATTTAACCACTTTTTTGTCATTTTCAGTAATTAGTCGATTAATCAAAAAAATATATGACCTCGTTCTCATTTTTTTTAAAAATATTTCTCGAAACCTGCCAGAAAAGTAAGATTCCAAATCGACTCAACACATAAAGTGGTTATAGGTCTACTAGCGTTCATTTATAAAATGATTTAGCAACCATGAACTTAAATGCAACACTGTTGTATATTTGCTCTTCCAAATTTTAGACCCTACATGTTTTTTAGCATTAGCATACTTTTTTTGAGTGCCATCCTATCAGGACTTTTGGTTTTTGTAATTCCAGACCTTGACAAGAAAAATTATAAGTTGGCTTTGGTATTTGCAGGTGCTTATTTATTCTCAGTTACCATTATTCACATTATGCCTGAGCTGTTTTCACAGGCAGAAGATCCAACCAGTATTGGACTATACGTACTGCTTGGATTCTTTCTTCAGCAGATTCTAGAATACTTTACTTCTGGTGCAGAACATGGTCATGTTCACACGCATAATGGTGAACACCAGCATGGTTTTACAGCTTCTATAATGGTACTAGTAGCCATGATCATTCATGCGCTGCTTGAAGGAAGTTTACTGGCACATCCAAGCGTTATACATGCACATCATGATGCTAATAGCTTGTTGATAGGTATTGTTTTGCATAAAGCTCCTGCGGCATTTGCTTTAATGTCAATCATTGTGTGTCAACTCAAGAACAACAAGCTAGCCATTATTTTTCTTATCCTCTTTGCCATAGCCTCACCGTTAGGTATGCTCATTGGAGACTTCTATGTAGAAAACAGTGCACTGCCTGATCAGGTATTTACAATCTTATTTGCAGTGGTGAGTGGTAATTTTCTTCATATTTCAACAACTATAGTTTTCGAAACGAGTGAAAACCATCATTTCAATGCCAAAAAATTGGTGGTAGCCGTTTTGGGTGCCTTGGTGGCTGTTGGCGCAGAGTATTGGATCTAATGACAGATCTACTTTCCAAAAGACAATTGAATTAAAATGTCATTCGGGAATCAAACATGAAACCCGAATGACTATATTTTATTGATCAGGATGATTCCTTTTCGGACAACGTCTTCACATTATCTTCAGGATTTCTATCAATTAGTTTATTGATAGGGTCAATACCTGCTTTTGTTGGCTCTTGATCAACCTCAATTTTAAAGGTCATGTCTTCTTTATCAATCAAGTGCTTTTTCAAATAGAGAAGTTTGTCTTTGCCTTTATCATCCTCACCATAAACCCCAATATCAATCCAATAATTATTAGGCACTTTAGTTTCGATTCCTAAACTATCAGCCTCCATCTTATTAGAATTAATGGCCAACTCTACTTCCCATTTAGAGTCAGAAAGTTTTGAGTAGGTAGCTGTTTCGGTTTTATTCTCAAACAACACTATTTTTTCAAACATATCGTCAACAACACTTTGCATACTGTCTGGTGTTACCGCTCTCAAATATCCCATCAAGTCCTTGGTGGTTGGGTATCTTTCCTTCTCAACAAAGATGTTCCAATCTCCAACAAATCTTCTTAATGCGGCATTCACACTATCCTCACCTATGTAATCCTGAAGGGCAAACATGTTTACCGCTCCCTTTCCATAATGGATATAGTTTTGAGATTCTACCAATGTCACCGGCATTTCTTTTTTCTGTTCGCTGGCTCTTCCGGATAAGTAACGATTCATTTCTTCTTTTAAGAATTCTTGCATGTTCTCCATAGAGTATTCCTGCTGCATAACCATTAAAGCAGAATATTGTGATAGCGTTTCTGAAAGCATAGCGGCTCCTCGAACATTAGCAGGAATCAGTTGATGTCCCCACCACTGATGAGCTAGTTCATGCGAAGTAACATAGTAGGCTATATCAACATCATCCTCATCTTTAATCTCGACAACAAAACCAATTCCTTCAGAGAAAGGTACAGTATTGGCAAAAGACTGTGCAAATGAAGAATAACGAGGGAATTCCAAGATTCTCATTTGTTCAAACTGATAAGGAGAAAACTCTTTGGAGAAGTAGGTAAATGAGTTCTTCATTGATCGCATCATTCTCTCAAGATTATATTCATGTCCCTTATGGTAGTAAATCTCTAAGGCAATATCCTTTGAACCACTATCAAGAGGAATACTCATTTTATCACGTACAACCTCATAATCGGCAGAAATGACACTGTAGAAATTGGCCATCTTCTGATCCATTTTATAGTGGAAATATTTACGTCCATTCTCTTCCCATTCTTTCTGTAGATACCCAGGAGCTACCGCTATTTGATCTGGATCTGTACTAATAGTAATCTCAAACTGAATACCATCTGAATCATCACCAAAAAAGTCCTGAGACAATCCTCTCGGGTCATCTCTTTCCATAGAGCGTTCCTTAGGTTTCAAGTCATGATCCTTTCGATCATCATCTGAAAACAGCTCAAGTCCATCATTATACCCCAAACTTGGAAATTGTTGACTGTTGAAGAAAGTACCATTGTAAACAACACTATTATTTTGATTGCTTGCTGTAAACCCTTTAGTAACAAAACGTGTCTTAAAATGCATTTCAAGTTGCTCTCCAGGCTGTAATGGCTCCTTCAGCTTGTATATGGTGTATTTAAATTTTTCAAAGTCTTCTTCAACTCCTGCATATACTGAAAAATACAAGCTATCTAATACAATCTGACTACTAGGATTTTGCTGAACATGAATCTGACTTATAGCTTCATCACTTTGATTCTTTAAAATATAAGTTCCAGAAGCGTCATAATCTCTTCTTTTCGGATAAAGATCTACTTTGAGATTAACATCTATAATTTTCGGCTGAGCAATAAATTGGTATTTCTTTAAAGTATTTTCATATTCCGCTTGGTCATCTTCATTATCATCAGAATTTTGATAAGTATTGAGCACATTGGTATTGTAATAAACAAAGCCTCCAGAAAAAATGAATACTGTAACAGCCATGATTAAAAAAGTCACCAATGGCTTAGTTAATCGAAGCTTGCCGACCTTAAATCTAATTTTCATCAATGCCTCAGAACCCCTTACTGAGAACATGGTAGCCAATACAAAAAGTATCATTGCCAGTCCTAACCAATATACATTAAGCCAACTAAAGCTAGTTACATAGTGTCCGTAGCCATTCATATCAGAGTAAGGACCAAGATCAGTTTCAGCAAACTGAAACATACTATGTTCAACACCTAAGGTTGATAGCACCCCTGATGCAATAAAGAACAATATGATCACCGCATATCCAAGAAATTTGTTGTTAACTATTACCTGTATGAAGAAACAGAGCAAAGTATAGAGTATTAAGAAAAACAGTGTTTCTGAAAACAACGTCTTAAAATATACTGCGATATTATAGTCGTAATACCCTTTAAAAGTTTGTATAAGCACCCCTGTTAATAATAGAACTAAAAGCATGAAGATGAATAGCATGATCATGCCGAAAAACTTACCGAGTAGATTTACAAAATCTTTCACCGGCATGGCATCGTAAATGAGGTTAATCTTTACGTCTCGTTCCTTCCAAATGAGTTCCCCTGAAAAGGAAACAAGTATGATAAGAAAGAATAAATTGAAGCCGGATATCAGCTGCAAAATCTGGTAGGTAGTTGGGTAAGTATTCATACCAAACACCCTACCCATATAAAATGAGTTAAGCACCAAAATGAATATGCCAAAAAATGTAATGGCCTTGAATACTATGCTATTCAATATGTCCTTACAATAAAACCATGAGTTCCTCCAAAGTTGTTGCAGGGTAACACTGAAAGTGAATGATTGGCTTACTTTGGGAATAGCGACATCAGGAAATTTCTCTGTCTTCTGAATCTTTTGTTTTGGCTTAAACCAGCTTGATTTAACCACATTAAAACTAAAAGCAAAATAGCCTACGATTAAGGTGATGAAGCCAATACTAACCCACAATACACGATTAATAAGTACAGTACCTGAAAGAGGAATAACATTACTATTTTGCTCTACTACCGTCCAATATTGAGTGACATTATTCATCGTACTCAACGCAAATGGATCTAATATGGCAGCAAGTGTGCGATTATCTATTTCACTTGTTATTATTAAAGTGACTTGATAAACAATAAATAAGGCTATCCATTGAAGGTAAACCACTACCATTTTTCTACTTAAAGCTCCTGCCACGAAAAATAAGGCTCCCGTAAAAAATAGATTAGGAACAATAAAAGTGAGGAATGGTTGAATATAATTCCATGCGTTAAAAGGAAGTAGTTTTTCAGCATCACGCCAAGGCATAATCTCCCCAAACATAAAGCCTAATACTATTCCACTAAAAACGAAAAGTAAAATGATAAATGAACCAATAAATCGCCCTAGCAGGTAGTCAAGTTTTTTTATCGGGTTAGTGAAAATGATGGACTCCATTTTATGATCGAAGTCTCTTAAAACAGCTACACCCATTATAGCAGATGAAATCATCACAAAAACAGCAGACAATATGCCCATCATGGAAGCAATTG
>CAYGNU010000159.1:0-8851 GCA_964351175.1 uncultured Roseivirgaceae bacterium
GGGTATGTGGTACCTTCTGCATGTGCAAAGGCAGGCATTTTATCTATGACCAGATCTTTAGCGTCAGAATGGGCTAAATATAACATTAGAAGCAATGCTATTGCTCCAGGCCCATTTCCCACAGAAGGTGCTTGGAAAAGACTGTTCCCTGGTGAAGTAGCTGAGCAAATTGATCCTCTAAAAAGAATACCTTTAAAGCGATTTGGCGAGCATCAGGAATTAGCCAATTTAGCAGCTTATCTGATGTCTGACTATTCAGGATATGTCAACGGTGAGGTTGTTACAATTGACGGTGGTGAGTGGGTTCACGGAGCTGGTGAATTCAATGGACTTGAAGCAGTAACCCCTGAAATGTGGGATATGCTAGAGAAAATGAGGGCAAAAAAATAATCTAAAATCTTAAAAATAAGGCCGCTCGAAAATAATGTTGCTTTTTAGCTCCAACTATTTCTGGACTCAGCCTAAATATTGTCAATGCCACAGTTGTATAGTAGTTTGAATACATATAACCATATTGTTGAGTAATAAGGCCATTTTCTAATTCTTCAACATGCAGACTATTATCATTGAAGATACTACCTTCTATGAAGATATTATTGAATACATAATCAGCCCTTAAACAAAAAAACAGAAAACTCTCGACCTCTTCATTATCGCTGTTTCCAACAACAGGAATACTAGAAGAAAGTCGACTTTCGCTATATGCAGAATTATTCAACTTATTAAAATTTCCAAGTCTGGTTAGTGCACCTATTCCAGTAGAACTGAATCCATTTCCTAATTGTAAATCTAACTCACCACTAAAATCCATGACCCTGCCTTCAACTAAACCCTGTTTTCTATTATACCCTAGATTTAAGACTACTTCATCTGCTATTTGATATTCCCAGCCTAGAGGAAAAGTAATGCCATTTTTTTCATGATACCATTGCTGAAAATTTCCCATACCAGACTGCTGACCCACTAATCCAATTTGAAAAGAATATCGGTGAGCTGTACTAACCTTTGGAAAGGTTGATACTGTGGCAGTCAACGCCTGCCAACCAGCAAATGGCCTATCTCGTTTTTCTACATCTGGTTCTTTTATTTTACTAGGTGTGAATATCTTATTCCCATAATTAACCCTTATAATCATCTTTGTAGTATCCTCTAATTGATTATTGAAGAAATTATAAATCGAATTTTTCTTCCTTAATAAGAAAGCGTAATTGACATCAACACCTGAAGTATAATATTGATCGGTAAAAAATACGATGTCATTGTCATAATTAATTGAGAATTCTTGATCTATTGAATGTGATCTGGTTGTGACCTGCGCCTGCCCGTCAATAGTTAGTAGACAAATCAAAAGACACAAAACATTTATCCTCATTAACCGTGGATTTATTTTATTTAAATTAGAGCTTAAATCTACAATATAATTGCGTATGTCATTGCCAGAAAGGCATCTAGATAAGCTAAATAAAAGAAAAGAGAACAACAGTTTGAGATCTCTTAGTTTGGTTGACAACCTCATTGATTTCTCCTCTAATGACTATCTTGGACTGGCCAGAAATGAAGAGTTGGCAAAACAAATTCATACCAGAGCTAAAAACCAAAGAAATGGTTCTGGTGGCTCACGTCTACTAACAGGAAATAATGAGATTATTGAAGAAACAGAGGCGTTTCTAGCGAAACAATTTGCATCCCAAAAGACACTTCTATTCAATTCTGGGTATGACGCCAACCTAGCTGTATTATCTTCATTGCCACAAAGGGGGGATACGGTTTTCTATGATGAATTGTCTCACGCCAGCATTAAAGATGGAATAAGACTGGGCTTAGCATCAAAAGTTTCTTTTAAACATAATGACCTCATTGACCTTGATAAAAAATTAAGTAAATCGCAGCGTGGCGATAAGTATATAGTTATTGAATCCATTTACTCGATGAACGGAGATGCAGCTGATCTGACTGAACTTGTCAAGGTCACATCCAAACATCAAGCGTATTTGATTGTTGATGAGGCACATGCTACAGGGTTGTACGGGGCGAATGGAGGCGGCCTTTCTGAAGTGAATGATCTCCAAAATGACATTTTCTGTCGAATCTATACTTTTGGCAAAGCTCCCGGTGTCCATGGAGCGAGTGTGGCTGGCAGCAATGAACTTATTCAATACCTAATCAATTTTGCAAGGCCTTTTATCTATACGACCGCATTACCCGCACATAGTTGTTTGTCAATTAAATATTCAATGGGGTTTATTGCTGAGAACAATCAGGTGCAACATCAGGTTTTTAATAACGTGAGTTACTACTTAGAGAATTTTGAAAAGAAATTGAAATACAAGTTTTCAAAAACCCCTAGCAAACACCCAATACAGACTATAATGACTCCGGGCAATGATTATGCAAGGACATTAAGTGCTTATTTGATTTCAAAAGGATTTGATGTTAGACCAATTCTATCCCCTACTGTTAAAGAAGGAGAAGAAAGATTAAGAATCTGTCTGCATTCATTCAATTCCTCTGATGAAATTTCCGGTTTGGTTGATACCTTAGCATCTTATTAATGAATTACTTTATAACCGCCATAGGTACTGATAGTGGCAAAACGCTAATAGCCGCGGCTTTGGCAAAAGCTATAAATGCAGATTATTGGAAACCAATTCAGGCAGGTTTTCCGACAGATAGCAATACAGTAAAAGCGTTGACGCGAGATGACATCCGAATTCATCCTGAACATATAATACTAAAGACTCCCGCTTCGCCACATGCTGCCGCTGCTTTAGAAAATATAGAATTAACTATCAGAGAAATAACCGTTCCTGCAACAGAAAATAATTTGATAATCGAAGGAGCTGGTGGCTGTATGGTGCCTTTAAACAAAGGCGAAATAATGATTGACTTGGTTCCTCATTTCGATGCGGAGATTATATTGATTTCAAATAACTATTTAGGCAGCATTAATCACACGCTGCTTAGCATAGAACTCATAAAAAAACGTGGTTATAAATTAAAGGGGATAATATTTAATGGCCCGCCAAATAAATCTACTGAGGATGTTATTATGGAATATACCCAAGTACCCTGTATACACAAAGTACTATTATTAGATAGTGTCAATTACGATTCTATTGATAACCTAAGTAGTGAATTAAGAATAAGCTGGAATGGATTGGATTGAGAGAGATAAAAGTAGTATTTGGCATCCATTTACCCCTTTAAAAGGTGTTTCGGACCCATTAATGATTACAAAGGCAAAAGGCGTTTATTTGTATACAGATGATGGTCGTCAAATAATTGATGCTATCTCCTCATGGTGGGTTAATTTGCATGGTCATGGACATGAACATATTGCTAAAGCTATTTCTAAGCAGGCTGCAAATTTAGAACATGTTATTTTTGCTGGTTTCACTCATGAACCCGCTATAAAACTCGCTGAGTCATTGCTCAATATTCTACCATCAAACCAATCAAGAATATTTTATTCGGACAATGGTAGCACTGCTGTAGAAGTGGCAATAAAGATGGCTTTCCAATATTGGTTCAATAAAAAAAATGTAAAGAAAAGAATTATAGCTATTGATGGGGCATATCATGGAGATACATTCGGATCTATGTCCGTTGGAGAACGTAGTGATTTCACTAAGCCATTTGTTGAGCACCTATTTGAAGTTGATTTTATAGATTTTCCGACCAAAAATAATGAAGTACAGGTTATTAAGAATTTTAAGACATTAGCACAATCAGGTGAAATTGCGGCTTTTATCTATGAACCACTCGTTCAAGGTGCTTCAGGAATGCGCATGTATAGTTCTGAACTTCTTGATCAACTATTAATAATAGCCAAAGAACATGAAATAATTTGTATTGCAGATGAGGTTATGACAGGGTTTGGAAGAACGGGCAAATTGTTTGCTTCAGATTATGTGATTCAAAAGCCAGATATCATGTGCCTCTCAAAAGGGTTAACGGGTGGTGCTATGGCATTGGGAGCAACTTCTTGCACAGATGATATAGTTGAAGCTTTTGACTCTGAAGATCTTAAAAAAACCTTCCTTCATGGTCATTCCTATACTGCCAATCCAATGGCATGCGCTGCTGGCATAGCCAGTTATGAACTACTTATGACTCCTGAATGTCAGTCTAATATTCAAAGAATTGCCAAAAAGCACAAAGCTTTCCTATCGAGCATAAAAGATCAACAAATAGTGAAAGATGTTAGATGTAAGGGAACCATAATTGCCATTGAATTTGAAACAAAAAGTGACACTTCCTACTTCAGTGAAATGAGAAATATGCTATATCCATTTTTCTTAGAGAAGAACATTCTCTTGCGCCCACTGGGCAATCTCATATACGTGATTCCACCTTATATAATCACTAATGAAGAACTGGATAAAGTATATACAGCCATTCAGGAATTACTTAATAAACTCAAGCCTATTTCTTAAGAAAGCCTTCTAACTTCTTCCTTAATTCAGGACTACTCTCCGTATATTCTGGTGAGTTAGACTTTTTCTCTGGGAATGATTCGACATGCAAAGTTTGAGTAGGGAAGGCAAAATTAACTCCCAACTGCTCTGCCAGTTTTACAATCTCTAGCAAAATCTCATGTCTAGACTGAAGTTCTTCCGTCCAAGATGGTACATCGAAGAAAATATAAAACAGTACATCCAGAGACGATGCCCCCAAATCATTGAAATGGATTTCGTAGTAGTCCTTTCTGGTCTTAGGATGTTTATCAACAATCTTCTTCAGTCCATCTACAAAAACATCAATTAGATGCGGAGGTGTATCATAAGTCATAGCTATTTTAGTCATGAACCTGCGATATTTTCGCAAGCCATGATTGTCTATCATCTGATTGGTAATAACACCGTTAGGAATATACATTACAGAATTTCTAAATGTCCTGATTCTTGTTGACCTGAACCCTACTTCCTCTATAGTACCGTCAACATCGCCAGAAGTTATCCAATCGCCTACTTGAAATGGTCTATCTACAAATATCATCAATGAACCGAAAAAGTTCTTAATAGTATCCTGTGCAGCTAAGGCAAACGCCAAACCACCAATGGATAATCCGGCAATCAAGCCAGTAATATCAAATTCTAAATTATCTAGAATAAACAACCCGCCAACAATAACTACAAATGTTTTGAGCACCTTTCGTAATAAAGGCACCAATTGATCATCAAGCGTACTTTCCGTCTTTTCTGCCAGCTTAGATAAATAGGCACAAATAACATCTACTAAGCGGTAAAAGAAAACTATGGCAAAAACAGGCCATATTGCTTGTAATGCAAGAATAACATACTTGCTCATACTAATTGGAAGCTGTAGTATTGGAACAAACAGTATTAGAAGCGGAAATATGACCAAAAAACTAATTGGCTTTGCAACGGGCATCACTACCTCATGGGCTAATTTTCGATACCCCATTCGCATTAATGCCTGAAGAATAAGTCTTTCAAAAACAAGTGTGAAAACCTTATGAAGTATTACACAAACAATGATTAAAATTAATATTCCAAGCAGCTGCCATCCCCAAAGTCCAAAAATCTTAAAACCACCTTTACTTGGTGGTAATAAATCTAAAAGTTTGTCTGTCCCAAAGGGATAGACTTGTTGATGCAAACTTTCAATCTTGTTAATAGTCTTTGTACTATAGTACCATCTGTTACCAACTTTCTCAACATAAACATCTGGCAGTTTAGAAGTTATAATGTACCTCTTCTTATTGCTAATTGAATCACGATAGTCCACTTCTCTTGGTAGTTCATCCAATTCAATATAAATACCATGACCATCAAATACTTGCTTAAGCTTAACAGCCAAATTGCTTAGATTTTCGGCATTCTGATTTACTGGATTTAGGGCTTTAGCTGCCACCGATGGATGATAATTATCTATCTGTAAATACCTTAAATGAGTTAAAATAGTCTCATATGGTGACGAAAGATTATAGTCAAGTGTATCAATTCGCTCTTGACCATAATTTAAATTGACAAATGCTAAAAGAAATAATATTGTTAAGATTGAACGCATAACTCTAAAAAACTAGTTGTCTATAAGTATCTCCTGATATGGTATAAATTGTGTACGTGTTCTTTGATTCCGAATATAAAACCCCCACCTCTTTATCACTATCTATCGGGCTTGAACCAAGTAAAGATCCATCATTCTTATACAAATAAGTAAACCCTTGTACCTTATCAGTTACTGCAAATATTTGATTATCTATATTGAAATAATAAAACTGTATACTGAGTTCATTAGAATCGAGATAGTCTTTAGCTAAAAGTTCTGTCTTATTACTGTTCAAAATAACTAACCTGTTCTTTTCTTGTCTCGCCACAATATAATTTTTACCCAAAGCATCAGGTACAATTTGAAACCTCGCTTCCTTAGTTTGCTTGTAAAGTTCTTCTGTACTTAATATTTCTCCTTTTAAGTTGATTACAAACAACCTCCCGTCTCTTGATACTATATGAAGTTTTGTATTTGAATTATCCGTACCTATTTCCACAAATACCTGAGATTCAAACTTTCCATCAAGTTTCAATGGAAAGCCTTTATTTAATTCACCTCTTCTGTTGTAAATAGATAAATTACCATTTTGAAACAACGAAACTATATAATCCCTACCTCTGACTCTTAGATGAAAAGGTTTTTGCGATAATTTACCATCACCTTTCAATGGATTCCATCCTTCTAACAACTTACCATCTTTATTTGTGAGATAGGTATTACCTCTATCATCATTTAGAATGAACCTGTAATTTTTAGAATTATCGTAGTCAACCAGCGTTAAATTTTCAATATTAAAATCAAATGTTTTTGGATACTGTTCAACAGCGTTGCCAAGTCTATCAATCATGTAGACCGCATTATCAGTAGCAAAAAGATATTGTAATTTTCTGTTCTTATAATAATCTACCTGATAGATATCAGTGACTATTTTTTCTGGTAAAGGAATTGACCATAATTTTTTACCTTCAGAAGAAATGAGGTTTAAGTTGTATAAAGAATCTTGTTGAAGGACCTCCAAAAGATTGTTATTATGATTTTTTACAACAAATGGTTTTGTGATAATTGGGTTAATAAATGATAATTGCTGTGATGATTTAAATAAAGATTTTTTTTCTTCTACACTTTGGTCCTCCCATTGAACCGCCATACTAGTATAGTAATTTTGATCCACTCTGCTAAACTGAATAGAAGAACGCTTTAATAATTGTAATTGTGCCTTATTGTTATTTATATAATCAACCCAATTATTATTCAATTTAGGTTCAATAGTAGATAGAATACCTGGTAGATTAAAATAATAACTCAAATTAGACTCTTCAAGCCCTGAATCTTTAAACTCGGTATACCCAACTGAACGCCCTAGTGTATTTTCATTCTCAATATCATAAAGCAAATCTTTTAGGGTTGTAATTGTATTACTGATAACAATTTTATCATCCAAGGCCATGAAATAGGTTGTGCTAAACCCAATAAATTGAGGTCCCAAAATCAGCATTGGTAATTCATCAACCTTTATCTCTCTTATTTGATTGTCGCCATAAGTTTCAGAATAAACTGAATCACCTAATGCTATTGACTCCTTTTCAGAGAATTCATTCAATTGATTTAAAGCCTCATTAACATCATTTGTCGATATAAATAATAATTTATTTGAAAGTGGATCATTATCTAAATTCACTAAGCAAACACCATCTTTAATCCATGAATAAATCATGTCAATATCTAAGTCATAAGATTTAATAAAATCATTCCTTTTTAATAAGTACTTCTCATAGTTTACTTTCCAAAATTCTATTAATTCAATATGCCATTTAGGTGCGTCACTCGTCAGAAATTTACTGACAACATCTGCTCCTAAAGGAATAAAATAGTCAAAATTATCTGGTACAGGTAATTGATTATGAAATGTAGAGAGAAACTTGCCCTTTGATGAAAGAGTAAATCCGTTAAAAAAAACACTATTATAAGAAAACGTTAGGTCTAAAAAACCACTAAGGGCTAAGTTTTTTGATAAATCTGATTTGTCTTTAGAAAGAACATTAACAAAATCATTAAACTTCGCATTATTAACATATAGATTGCCATCATCATTAGATAACCTAGGAAGAGTTTTAAGATTAGTATTTTTATTGAAAAAACTATTTTTCCAGTCTTCATCTATTGTCCTAACTACATCCTCTACCAAATAAGACTTTAAACTAAAAACCAGTATATTATTATCAAGATAGTAAGTTATTTTATTTTCATCTGTTCCTAACTCATAAATCTCCCTATCCAAATATTTTCTAGTGGATAATTTTAAACTTCCCTCAAATTGACTAATAAGCTCTAAAAAGAGTTTATCTCTACCATTCTTAGACAGGTCAATGTAAAAGGTATTATCAAAAGTATTATTCCCTGAAATATGAAAAGAGATAATGAGAGGGCCATCTAATAAATTATTCCATTCACTTTCTGACGTATCTAAAACTGACAGTATTTTTTCATACCTGGAAGAATTGAATAATTGTATTAGACCTTTATCATACTTCTCTATAGATTTAAGAAATGAATTACTTTCAATAACTAAAGCAGCATCATCTGTTATATAATCATTTATTGCTACGTCAACTATCCTTAAGTATTTATCATAGAATAAATATGATAATGAAGATACAACTATTAGAAGAGTAAAAAATAATGCGGTTCTTTTCAAGGCCATCAGTGTTTATACAAATAAACAGAATAACAAAGTATTATAGTAAGATCAATTAGCGAATTAGTAAAATGATTTGCACAAAAAAAACCCCCACTAAGATATAGAGGGGGTTTTAAAATAAAAGCTGGCAACGAC
>CAYGNU010000160.1:0-8843 GCA_964351175.1 uncultured Roseivirgaceae bacterium
ATTTGATGATGTACGTAACAATGTAATCCTTACCGCGGTAATGGCGTATATGGCTAGCGAAGATCCTGAAAAGACATCTCGCGAGAAGATCGTATTGCCAATAAATCCTAGAACGGGAGAGCAAAGAACTTGGCCAACACCAAGGTCTCCAGAAAGAAAAGGCGGGCAGTAAATTTTATTAAAGGCTGTTTCAAAGACACCTGTTCTTTGAAACAGCCTTATCCTTTTTTCAGTACCATCTCAATATTCTCCACCACCAATTCAGCATTCTCTTTTGTAAAACACAAAGGTGGTTTCGTTTTCAAAACACTATCAAAAGGTCCATCGGTGCTAATAAGGATGTTATTATTTCTTAATACATTTTTGATCAAATGCGCTAATTCAGTATTTGGGGTAAGGCTATTATCTTTGATTAATTCCACACCCAAAAAGAGACCTGAACCTCTTACATCACCAATGCACGCATATTTTTTCTGAAGATCTTTCAAAAGTGATAAATAATGATCGCCAACATCCTTGGCATTTTGCTGCAGCTGCTCTTCCTCTATGACATCCAACACTGAAAGGCCAATGGCACAAGACACCGGATTACCACCAAAAGAGCTGAAAAACTCAACGCCTTTGCTGAATGACGCTGCTATTTCCTCAGTACAAACTACCGCACCCATCGGGTGACCATTTCCAATAGGTTTACCGAGAATAACAATATCAGGAACTACTTCCTGAGCTTCATATCCCCAGAAATGATTGCCCACCCTTCCAAAACCAGTTTGGACTTCGTCACTTATACACACACCTCCTTGCTTTCTTATGGCCGGGTACATTTCTTTCAAATATCCTTTTGCCAAAGGCACTTGCCCACCACAGCCTACAATCGGCTCAGCGATAAAGGCAGCCAATGGCAAGACACTTTGATTCATTATTTCAATGGCTTCTTGGGCATAAGATCGCCCCGCAGTACCATCATTGTTAGTGAACTTGCCTCGATATGTATCAGGGATTGGGGTTTTTAAAATATAGCTTTTCTGGCCTTGTCCCTTTGGATTATTGAACTTGTAATCACTTACATCAATACCTACTTGTGTATTACCATGATAACCATGCTCTATCACCATCATGTTTTTTTGACTGGTATGAGCATAGGCCAATCGAATGGCCAAATCTGTAGCGGCACTTCCTGAGTTTACAAAAAAGACTTTACTCAGTGTGCCTGGAAATTTAGATAACAGTCGTTCTGCATAGGCTGGTAACGAGTCGTACAAATATCTTGTGTTCGTGTTAAGTCTGGCCATTTGTCGTTGCCCTGCCTCCACAACCTTTGGGTGCGAATGACCAACATGCGGAATGTTATTATAAGCATCCAAAATGGCATTGCCCTCGCTATCATACATGTACTGAAAGGCTGCATTTACCATGGCGATAGGCTTTTTATAGCTCAGCGATAATATGGGGCTTAGCGTACTATACCTTCGAGTTACTTGTTCTTCTATAGTTTTTGTTGGATGACTCGACATACCTAAAGCCTCTTTAAAAGCATTTGCTGCACCCACTGGACTAATGGCTAACCACTTGTGAAGCATCGCCCAAGCAAAGTCCTCACTTACTGTTGCATAGTTATTCTCCGGATCAGTTTTTCGCGCATGCGCTGAATTGCAAACGCTAATGCAAAGTCTTGCGGCAATGGTATAATACAACACCTCCATTTCTATTTCTTCCAAAGGAAGTACCGCATGATATGCCTTTAAAAAAATAGTAGCCCACTTTAGTGGATCAGGTTTATCATAACAGATATAAGTAATAGCAACGGCCAGTTCATTTACCAAGTAGGAATGGGTTAAATCTCCAAAATCAATAATACCGGACATCTGATTATCTTTAACTAAGATGTTCCATTCATTGGCATCGTTATGAATAATCTGCTTCCTAAGCTCTGGGTATAAAGGCACCACATTTTCTTCAAACTGTAGCATAAAATGATTGACAATATTTCTATCATGCGCATTAGGAATATCATCTACATATTTTTTATTGAGATGAAGCTGTTGAATGTCCCACTCCCATTGTCTAGCTCTAAAGACATAGCTTTCAAAAGTTTGAAGTTTAATGTCCAACTCAGCCAGAAATATGCCTAATGAATTGACAAGTGTTTCATTGGCAGCTACATCACCCATAAAATCACCGTCCAAAAAAGAGAGCATTCTACAAATAGTAGGCTGACCATTTAATTCTAAAACTTTAATAAAATCGCCATCAAAAAACGCAATTGGTTTTGGGTAGTTGGAAGTTGGGTCTTTTTGTAAATGAATCAGTGCTTTACTCTCTGCTTCGGTAATGGCCAGCTGCTGCTGATCATTCTCATAAGTCTTGAAGATGTATTGACTCCCCTCACTCTCTACCAAATAGTTGGCATTGATATAGCCATTCAACTTTTTAACTGTTAGGGATTTAAGTCCGAAATGTTGGCGAAGTATTTCTTCCATTTTACTCATTGTTTGAAAGGAGTTTAGAGGTTAAGCGAAAGATAAAATCATCATGCCATGCAAGATGAACAATACTACTAACCTAATAATTACATCAGAAAAAACCCTTAAGCGCTCCTTGCGAAAAGCTAGTAATATTCCATTTGCTAAAACAGTAAATACCATTGAAAAGCTGACCACCAATGTCATTTCCTTAGTCCCCGGGAGATCATTACTCCAGAATACTAGCCCAAAGGAATAAAGTGCCATACTAAAATATAAAAGTCTGCGAAAAAGAAGAGTAAACCATTCATTCATAGCAGGTGAAGTATCATAATAACGTCTATAAAATGGAGTTAGTGACCTTAACAAGAATATTATTGCTAAAAATGATAACCCAACTAAAAATGACTCTTGAGCTCCCGGAAGTTCCAATAATTTGAACATAATCCCAGAGCAAATTAATAGGCTTGACAAAATTTCTACTATCGTAAAAATTATAGCAAGCCATTTAATGAATGCTTTCATTGATTACTTTATGATAAAGTCACTGCTAACTTTTATTGATTTTTAGTTCCATACAACATCACAATCGTTCGACTGATCATCGCTGGCACTACAGACATATGGGTTTCTTCTTCGAATATGTGTGTTTTGAGTTTTAATCCTTTATAGTTTCTGCTTTCAAGAATTTCGGCAAATTCTTTCATCACTGGTGTCATTAATGGCCCTTCTAAACTGCCCACAGACATAAATACCTTGGCCGATAAATCTTGATGTTGTTCGGAAAAAGACTTTTCTGTACCAAATATCGCTTTTTTGTCCCACCACAAAGACGGACTATTTATTCCATATCTATTAAAAAGCTCTGGTGCTGAAAACAGGCAATAGGTAACAAAAAGGCCGCCCAATGAATGGCCAGATATACCTCTATCTGTGGTTGTTCTGTACTCCTTATCAACAAATGGAATGATTTCCTTTTGAATTACACTCAAAAAAGTAGCAGCCCCACCAGAATTTAATGATCCTTCAGGCACACCAAATGTTTTCTTAAAAGCAGGGTTTTCATCACTACTCAAATCCTGAGTTGGTGTAAAATCCTTCCACCTAGTGGTCATCCAAGGTGTTAGTGATTCTTTCCATTCATATTCAATCCCTACAATAATGATATCTTCTATTGAACCAAACATGTCTTCAGCTATTCGTGCAGAATGTGCTATGGGGAAACCCAAGCCACCATCTAAAATGAATAACACTGGATAATGTGTTGTATCTGTTGCCGAATAATACTGGGGAAGTGACACATACAAATGATACGTAGTACCATTAATTGTTGACTTTAAAGTGTGCGTTTCCTGTTGATTAATAACAGGCGCACGATTATCCTGCCCAAATAACTGAGCATTCGACATAACAAAAAGAAAAATCAAAAGCATAGATCTTTGAGTACACTGAATTACATTTTTCATTTTTTCGGTTGATTTAGAGGTAGACAAGTAATAATAATAGTCAGCCATTTAACTACACATATATGCTTTCATTAAATTAGGTGGAAAGCTTCACTATCTAATTCAACTCTGCCTCTTTTTTACAAATAAAAATTTTTGTCGGTTTGTAGTTTTCTGAACGCCCACTTGGAACTTTCTTTGATATCAGCGTCTTCAGACACGGCAAATCATTACCTAATTTAGATTGATATTTAATGTCACATCTGTCTACCGTAGCCATGAGAAACTGGGATTACTTATATACTTTAAGTCATATTTCAGAAGGCAAAAAAACTTATTGGAATAAATGAAGCTAGTTTCATTCGATGAATAATAAATGGTCTAGAATATATTGTGTTGTTTTTATTATGTAATTTGAGCTGTTAGATGCAAAAAAAATAACTCTAGAACTATGAATCAGAAACCTTCAAATGCCTTTATTTTTGCCGCTTGGATCGCCTTAGGATCGGGCCTTATAGCCTATTGTGTTGGCCTTTTTAATGCTGAAATGATGCTGAACGAAAAAGGTTATTATTTTACGGTCTTGATGTATGGCCTATTTTCAGCCGTATCATTACAAAAGGCTGTAAGAGATCAATTAGAAAACATTCCAGTAACTACAATTTATATTGGACTTTCGTGGTTTTCAACCATAATAGCGGTATTGTTATTAATTATAGGGCTTTGGAATGCCGAGCTTGAACTCAGCGAAAAAGGATTTTACGGAATGTCTTTTGTGCTGTCTATGTTTGCCGCTATTGCAGTGCAGAAAAACGTAAGGGATAGTGTGGAGCTTCAAAATAAAAATAACCCTCCTAAGTCAGAATAGCTTCCTATTTAAATTCTTAAAAGGTCAATATCATTTTCAAAATTAGAAAAATATGAACAGAAAGGTTGCTTTCATTGCACTGCCTATTCTTGTATTGATAATTGGTTATTCTGTTGGTCCATCCCCAGATGAGCCAGTATGGAATATGGATTTACCAACTGTTCCACAGGCTCCTTCAGCCCTGGAGCAATATGTCGCCAATCAAGAAAGTAAACATAAAATAAAACCTGATAATGAGGCCAGAATTATCTGGAATGACTCAACAAAAAGCAAAACAGAATATAGCCTAGTTTACCTCCATGGGTATTCTGCAAGTCAGGAAGAAGGTAATCCTGTGCATCTGGATTTCGCTAAAAAGTTTGGCTGTAATTTATATCTAGCACGAATGGCCGATCACGGTATTGATACCACTGAACAATTGTTAAACTTCACCCCTGACCGGTGGTGGAAAAGCAGTAAAGAGGCGCTTGCTATAGGTAAAGCTTTGGGAGATAAAGTTATTATAATGAGTACCTCCACAGGAGGAACGATGGCCTTAACATTGGCTGCAAATTATGGATCTGATATCTCTGCACTGATCAATATGTCACCTAACATAGCTATTAATAATCCCACTGCATGGTTGCTCAACAAACCATGGGGTTTGCAAATTGCCAGATTAGCAACAGGCAGTATTTATACTGATACTATTCCGATACCCGGTGTTGATCAAAAGATTAGCAATCAATATGGTTATGCTAAATGCCGATTAGAAAGTGTCTGTCAGCTACAAGAAATGTTGGATAGTAAAATGAATAAAGAGACTTTTGAAAAAGTACTGCAGCCTAGCCTTTCTCTTTATTATTACAAAAACGAAGAGGAACAAGACCCCACGGTAAAAGTGAGTGCGATACTTGATATGCATGATCAATTAGGAACACCAGATAGTTTAAAAGAAGCCATTGCAATTCCAAATGCCGGCACACATGTTATTGGTTGTTACTATCGCTCTAATGATGTACCCGCAGTAATAGCTGCCATCGAAAAGTTTGCAATCGAAAAACTACACATGAGCCTTGATGAAAATCTAGATTAAATAATTATTGATGGATAAATCGCGTCATACTTGTCTGCCGTAGGCATGAGTTACTGATTTTCATTACTTACTTATCTCGTCCTCGTTTGAAACGAGGATGCTTGGAATTTGCGCTTTCAACGTAAATCATACAAAAGTGAAATTAACCATTCCCTCCAGCATAATCTGTGGCACTACTATAAACATATTGATCAGGCTCATGTATTAATACTGCTCGCACTG
This sequence comes from uncultured Roseivirgaceae bacterium, assembly GCA_964351175.1. Lineage (GTDB taxonomy): Bacteria > Bacteroidota > Bacteroidia > Cytophagales > Cyclobacteriaceae > Fulvivirga. The sequence continues at coordinate 6,073 of CAYGNU010000160.1, forward strand.
GATTATCATGTATATAGTCAATTTTATTCATCATATCTATTGTACTCATGTTAATAGCATGGTTGTCGTCCTTCCACAATTTATAATTTTCCGCTCGACCTGTTCTTCATGCCTCAAAGGAGAATTTATCTAAAAGCCAATCCCCTCTACTCTCAGGAATTTCCTATATTAATTCCACAATTTTTTTTATGTAAATTTTTTGAAATCCCTCAAGAAACCAGACATCCCCAATTCCGTTTCCACTTTGTCTACTATATGAATATGGTTGGACATGATAACCCAAGCATATAAGTTCAATCCTTTATTTCCTTTCAATAATTTAGTGATTCAACAATAACATCTTTGAAGTCCCTTCGGCCAAATACATCAATCCAATACACCACCGTCATGGTTATGTAATAACATGCTTGCTGATCCTGTATTTTGTATCTATCGCCTGACACTAATCTGATTGGTTCATTTTTCCTATTTATCGCATTACAAATGCTTATTTCATAAATCCTCGTTACAAACGAGGACTAGTTAGAGTATTAACCAGTGCGAGGCGGCTAAGGCAATTGGCATTACTGCAAAATTATTCAACTTAAGTAGATAATTAATCACAGATAACCAGTTTGTATGAATTTTGTTATTATGGTCAGTACGTAGAGCAATCATGAAAACTCCTGTTAATCAATACATTGATGAACGTGCTTAGTAGATAAATAGAGATTAACGATATTTACCAAACACTTTTATATTAGTAAAGATAAAATGGTTTGAATTGAAAATATGAAACAAATAACCAGATCCATATTAAAGATAAAGGCAATCTTCAAGCTTGCTTTTTTGCTATGTCTATTAAGTTATGGTTTAAGCTTTGGGCAAAATATACCTGAATCTCCCAATCTCTCAAACGAAAATGGAAGACAAGGCGAATGGACAATACTATTCGATGAGAGTTGGTCTGTTATTCAGGATAAGGAGAACGCTACTTACTACAGAATTATTAATTATTTGAATGACAAACCTCAAGGCACAGTCAAAGACTTTTATTTTAATGGTCAGTTGCAAATGACAGCTGAACTTACTCAGGATAGGCCTTTTGAAGTTTACAATAATAAGAGGGTCATTTACAATGAAAGTGGTGAAATTCAACAAGTAGAGGTTTACGATAACGGAAAGCTTGATTTTGACAAAACCATTTCAGCACTCAAAGAATATCAAGATCAATACACCGGTGTACTCTTTTCGCTAGGCTCGCTTTATTTACAATACAGATATAGGGACTTAGCCATTTTCTATTTTGAAAAACTGTCGACAATTATTAATGAGAAAGAAGGTGATGATAGCTTTGAGTATGCTAAAGCAATTAAAAATTTAGCCTGGGTTTATTTAAGGCATAATGACTATATAAAGGCCGAACCTTTATTTTTTGAAGCAAAAGCTATCATTGAAAAATATCAAGAACGTGATATGATTCTATATGGAGAAATATTAAGTGATATGGGTGATTTGTTCAACAATATGAGTCGCTATGAAGAAGCTATAAATTACTTGGAAAGAGCTCAAATTGTGATTCAAGAAAACGCCTCAGCCACTGATTTTCATAGAACTATAATCCTTAATAATCTAGCATTGAGCAAAATTGGCATTGGAGAATATAGTGAGGCTATTAATTTATTAAAAATAGCAAAAAAGGATGCCTATGATCGATTTGGGAGGAATAATAGGGAGACTGCGAATATAACAGCCAATTTAGCTAAAGCCTATATCAAGACTAATGATTTTAATGAAGCTAAATTACTACTTGAAGAAGCAACTAGTATATTACAAGACCTATATGGTAGCAATCAAAAGGAGTATTTAGACAGATATTATGAATTAGCTACTGTCTATGAGAAATTAGGTGATATCGAGCGAGCTGCAAGTATTTATCTTGAAGTATCTAATAAATACGCTGAACAATTCGACAATAAGAATACTGAGGCTATAAGAATTAAAAGAGCCTATGGAAAAGCACTATTTCGACTGGATAAAAAGAATGATGCGATTCCTATATTACGTTCGACATTTGCGGACTTAGAGAATAATTTACACCGGTATTTTCATTTTGTCAGTGAAGAATTAAGAGAAAAACTTTACGCTAAGCATGTTGATGATGTCAATTTTCAAACTTCACTAACATTGGCCAATTATCAGGAATTCCCTGAATTGGTTGACGATTTAATGAATACCTTGCTGCGTAACAAAGCATTATTATTAAATACTACAAGTGCTATCAGAAATCGAATTTTAGAAAGTAATGATAGGAAACTTTTAGAGTTATTTAATGAAGCTCAAGAATTGAGACAGAAGTTAGGAGAATTCTCAAGTTTGAGCAACGAAGATGTTCTGAAAAATTACAATATAGACAGAGATAGTTTAATTGAAGTATTTGAAAAGAAAGACTTTGAATTGAACCGATTGTCATCCATTTATCAAACTTCTAATGAACCACCTAAATGGGAAAACCTAGAGGAAAAACTCAATCCGAACGAGGCATTGGTAGAATTACACAGATACGAAGCTTTTGACGTGTTAAACTGGCAACAAAGCGACTCTGCTAGCTATCTAGCATTAGTCTTAAGAAGCAACTCATCTCCAAAAATTGTTGAATTACCAAACAGCAAGACATTTGAGACGTCTGCTTTTTCATACTATTCCAATAATATATTGTTCAAATTGGACGACAATGAATCTTACAAAACATTTTGGGAACCTATTAGTCGAAAACTCAAAAGGGTTAAAAA